>CAYRRJ010000122.1:0-5124 GCA_964426645.1 uncultured Campylobacterales bacterium
ATTTTTAATTCTGTCAGTTTGCCACCTCTTGGAGTCAATACGCTTAAAGTGGAAGAGTTAAGTTCCACTCTGGCAATCTGGAAATTTTTAGGCAACTGTCTCCATTGTCTTGTATCTGCTCTGTTCATAAATCCCTGATAAACAGCACCTATGATACCTCCTAGAAGGCCACCGTTTTTCTTTAGTTGATACTGTAGCATACTTTGGGCTATTGTTCTGGTAATTGCTCTTGTCAAAACAACAGGAAACCTTTTTTTAAACTCTGTTTTGATAATCTTATCCATACTGGCAACCTGCTTGGTATCTACTATATTTTTACCGTTTCTTACACTGATATGTGAAAATGCTGCAGGATTTTCCTTGAAAGTAGGAAGAGCAATACCTGTATAGTATAATCCGCCGGTAAACATAAAGATAGGGATATCAAATCTCAACTCTTTTTTGCTTGGACCTTCTCCATTTTCAAAAATAACCCAAGCATAGTGTTTTTTGGCTTTTCCACCAAGAGATGAAGCCATTTTTAGTGCATATTCCAAATCCTGTTTTACATAAGAAGCACCGGGTTCATTCCCTTTTATCATACCATATGTTTCTTTTAGCAAATCTGCAGCTTTGGAGTAGTCGTGTGCACTTATAAAAAACAGTCCTGACATATAACTTGTAAAAGGGTTGATAAAATCAGGATATGGTTTGAAAGCAAAGAGATTTGAGTATTTTTTCTCAATAGCATTTCTTGTTTTATCATTCTGAGAAGCTTTTTTTACTTTTTTTGGATCAAGTTTTTTCTTTTTGAGTTTGGCACTTTCCTCTTTTTCTATCTTCTTTTTCTCCTGAGAAATTTCTTTTTCAAAAAATTCTTTTGCTCTTCTCTGTCTTTCTAAAGCTCTGTTAAATTCAACTCTTGCATTTGCAAAATCATTTTCATTTAAAAAGTTCATACCTTTGTATGTATTTACCATAATCCCTTCATAGATTCTCGGTCTATAATCCATAAAAGTATCATTTGTCATAACAGCGCCGACATTTGCCAATAATGTGCCTGCCAAAACTTCTTTGTCGTACTGTTTTATTTTTTCTTCCGATTTGTCAAAGAAAAAAGTACTTGCATTATAATCTTTTGCGTATCTGGTAAGAGAACCGGCATCCATATACCACAACAAATCATCTTTTTGATCTTTTTTTAATTCTTCGGCTATCTTTTTGTAATTTCCTGTTTTAAAACTACTTTCGTAATTTCCAGATTTACCCAAACTACCTAAACTTGGAGTTGTACCGGAACAACCAACAAGCAACAATGAACCAACTGCAATACCTAAGAGAGACGATATTCTCATTTAAACACCTTTTTTTATTTTTTATGTACTAACATATTTTAGCAATAAGACGGAATTATATAAATATATACCTGCAAAGTCAATAAAATATGACTAATTGGGAAAAATATATTTTAAATAATATATATTAATAATCAAAATATGAAAAAACTTTCTTTATCAGCTTTGTATTTCCCATCAGAGGATTTGTTCTTATCTCTTCTTCCTTTTTTGCAATCATTTTCATTAAACCGTCAATGGCCCTTGTCGTAACATAATCATCCAAATCAACATCACTGTTTTTTGGAATATAACTATCCAATCCAAACTGACTGGCAAAAGAGCTGACAGTAGAGCTATTTAGTGATTTTGCATGTTTTTTGTAGTATGAATTAAAAGTTTTATAATATGTATAAACACTGTTTTCTTTCATACTCTCTTTAATGATAGGTTTTATAAGTGAAGTTAGCTTTTTATCGGTTTTCTCTTTAAAATATTCAGTTGCACTGTGTTTGTCCCCGGATAAAATCTTTTTAGCATCTTCTATACTCATATTTTTAATACTCTCAATAAAAATTTCTGCTGTTTTGGGTGCAGCTTTTTGTGCAGCCTTATTCATAGAAATTTCCAATTCTTTTATATACTTTTCTCCACCAAGTTTTTTGACTATACCTGCACCTTTCTGTAGATTTTCAGGTAAAGGAATCTTTACAAGAGGATTGTTCAGATAGCCACCTTCTTTTCCCAAAGACGATGTAGCAAACTTTACTCCCTGCTCAAGAGCTTCTTTCAATGCCTTGCTCATATCGTAATTTGTTAAGGAAGTTGCAGAGGTTTTTTCAGTTTGCTTTTTGGCAGATTGCTGAAAAAAACCTCCTATTTGTGACTGCCAATCGGCATAGGAGAAAACAAAAACCAAAATAAGCGATAAAAATATTTTTATCATTCTCAATCCTTTTTTACTATTATTGTTGAAGCACCTCTTCTTATATCTGCACCACCGTTTAGACTGCTGTCTGCTGCCTGTACTCCACCGAAAAAGAGGTTAAATTCATTAAAATTTTTTATATCATATGAAATATCATTTATCTCTAAAGGAGGTTCTAAAAATACTGTCTCTTTTTCATAATGAACTCGAGGAGAATTTATAGCTTTTTCCAACTCCATTTTAAAATCAACATGATTGACAATTGTTTGTAAAATAGCGCTTCTGATTCTGTTGCTTCCTGCACTGCCTAGCAAAAAATCAAATTTGCCATCTTTATATAAAGCTGTCGGAGCCATCATAGAAGGCAGTCTCAAACCCCCTTTCCAGCTAAAGAAACCATGAGGATTCAAATCCTCTTCACCTAGCATATTGTTTAACATGATACCACAGCTTTCCAAAACATATCCGCTTCCTTCACCGTTTGTACTGGTACAGCTTGCCCCGTTTCCAAAACTGTCCACAACGCTTATGTGAGTTGTATTTCCCCATAAATTTAATTTCTTTTTAAAAGAATTTTTAAAATCACTTAAAATAGACTCGTTATCTAAAACTGCTTCCAGATTATTTTCGTGAATAAAATCATCTATATATTCTTGTCTGAATTTTGAAGTTATTTTTTGGGCTTCAACCAATGCTTCAAGGTATTTTTCATGTGATAATTTGTCCAATTCCAGTTCGTTTAACAAAAGAAGGCTGAATGCTATCAATATACCTCCGGAGGAGGGTGGGGGATTGGTATAAACTCTGTATTTTCGATAGTTAAAAGACACAGGGTCTCTTTTTTCTACTTTATAGTTTGTCAGTATCTCTTTGTCTATCAATCCGTTATGTATGTTACAAAGATGTTCTATCTCTTCTGCTATACCCCCTTCATAAAACAGGTTTTCTCCATCTTTTGCAAATTTTACTAGAAAATCTGCATACTTTGGATTTTTAAAGAGATGTGTTTCATCTATAAGTTTGCCGTTTTTTGTATATAACTCTCTACTACTGCTTGTAGAAGTAAAAATAGGCTCAAGCAACTTTAGGAAGTCAGCTTGTATTTTGGATATATAAATCCCATTTTGGGCATATTTTAATGCCGGTTGAATTATCTCTTCCATCGGCATTGAGCATAAATCTTGATAGATTTTCCATATTCCTTTTATCATCCCCGGTACGGCTATTGAAGCTGCACCTATGTGAAATTCCTGTGTTGTAGTGCCGAAATCTACTTCTATCGGAAAGAATTCTTTGTTTTCTCTGTTTTTGGAAGGTACATCTACAAAAAAATCATAAACAACAGGCTTTTTTCCTTGCTCACAGCTTAGCATAAAACCTCCACCTCCCAGACTGGTTAGAATCGGTTCACAAAGAGGAGCAGCTAAAAGTGAAGAGAGCAGGGCATCATATGCATTGCCTCCTCTTTTTAATATCCATTCTCCTGCCTTTGCCGTCTGTATGTCTCCTGCACTTATTACACCTATTTTCATCTACTCTATAACTCCCAGTTTTTCTACTTCGTATAAACTTTTGGTTTGTTTATATTTTTCTACCTGAAGAGTTGCGGGCTCATCTTTTTTGCCAACTCTTTCAACTTGTCAATGCTTTTGGTAGTATTTAAAGTCTGAAATATACCATTTTTTCCATATTTTCTATTAAATCAAATAAATGTTTTCTTATAGTGGTAATCACTCTGTTGTTTTGAAACACTCCGTCAAGTCCGTGTCTTGCCGCATTCCATCTGTTTTGTAGCAAAATCTGATGGGGAATTTTGGATAGTTTTTCTGTCTGGGAGTACATGCATAGTGCCTGAAAAAGGTCAATTAAAAGCTTCAATCTTTCAAAATCATTACTTGCATCACATATTCTTATCTCCAAAGTTTTGAATTTAGGACTTATTCTTACATCCCACCATATATCTTTGTGAGAAGTTATACTACCTGCTTTATACATGGTTTTATATAAATTTCTCATATCTTCATAAGAATCAAAATAACCTGAAAGACCTGCACGAGGAAGTTGTTCAAAAAGTTTTGCACGATAAGAGAGGAGTCTTGTGTCCTCTCCGTCATAAAAAGGAGAATTTGCACTGAGAGCTAAAAACAAAGGAAGATATTCCAATGTTGTATTGTATGCTTTTAGGGCTTCATCCGAAGTAGGCATTGCAACATGTATATGAAATCCGCATATATGAAACCTTGAGAGGAGTCTTCCGTACTCCTGTGCAAAATCATCATATCTTTTTTCATTTACATGTAAGAGAGGCTCAACCTTGTATGCATGTGAGCCTGATGTAGCCAAGATAAAGTTTGTTCTTTCTCCAATTTGTGACAGATATGATATCTGATTAGAGAGAGTGTCTATAACTTCTGTCGAAGTATTACATACAGGAGAAACAAATTCTACCATGCATTCAAGAAATTCAGGATGAATAAAATCTCTGTATTTTTTATCAATCTGTTTCATAATACTTGATGAGGAATTTTGGAGTGTCATATCTTTGGGATTATGTATTCTAACCTCCAGTTCAGCACCTAGAGTATAACCTTTTTGTTTGCTCCATTTTTCAAAATATATCATAATCAAAATCCTCCAATCAAACCTTTCATTATATCAAATAATTTAAAAAATCATAACACCTAAAAAGAACTTTTTAATATTTTTATAAGTTTAATATATAATTTACATAGAAAAAAAGAATATTTAATTAGATTTTAATAAAACAAGGGCTAAAATAATTTTGATGTACTTATGGTGGTACATAAAATTATAATAAGTGGATAAGGAAATCTCATGTTTAAAAACCTCTCAATTAAAGGCAAATTAATTATACTTGTAGCT
>CAYRRJ010000123.1:0-5108 GCA_964426645.1 uncultured Campylobacterales bacterium
ATGACTGAAGCTCTCAACAACAAGCTTAGTGAGTTTAGAACTTGAAAATATTAGAGAGGCTCTTTAAAAAAGAGCCTCTATGCTATAAGGGGATTTGTTTATTCTTCTACGCTAACTTCTACAGGAGTTGATTCCCATAGTCCGTGTTTTGTACAGTATGCATGAGCAACAAGATTTAGTTTTTTTGTAGTAGGAACTATGTTGAAAGTTACTTCAACTTGTCCTTTTGCTCCCTGTCCGCCAAGAGTACCGGGTACAAAGTCAGCTCTTGCAAGTAGAGTATCTCCGTTATAAAGTGCTATATTGGCTATAAAATGATCAAAATCATCAGGATGAGAGTATTCATTTCCAACTTTTACGGTAACTGCAAATTTCTCACCTTTTTTTGCATTGTTTTCACAATGAACAAATGGAGAGTGTCTATCTATATAATCTTTTTTAGATTCTCTTTCAACTGTATCTATATCAACATAACGATTAATTTTTGGCATATTAAACTCCTTAATTTGTTTTATAAATATAATTATATCTTAAAGAGATTAAAATAGGATTAAATTTGTCCTATTTATATAGAATTAAGTTTATATAATCTCTGTTTTTATTTTATGTTTGTCTAATCCAAGTCTGTTTTTGTCTGTTATACCACAAGCTAAAAGTATTATTTGTGGCAGATTGAAAACACTGAGATTTATCTCTCTGTTAACACTTCTTTCTAGTTCTTTTTGATAATTGTCAAATATAATAAAAGATCTTGCGTCATTTACTACAACAAAATCACATGCATTATCGAACATATCAAGCATGATGGTTCCTGCCATTTTGTATGCCAGATTGCTTTTTATATTTAAGATTTCGTATCCGCAGGAGTTTTCTTTCATAGAATATCTTATAAGTTCGACTCCTGTAAGTTTTAGTAGATTTTCATAGAGTGATAAATCAGTAACTTGTTCCAGATCACACCAGAATGAACCAAGATACAATGCAGTTCTAAATTTTGTAAAATCATACTTGACTGTTTTAAAGATTTTGTCAAAACCTATTTCATCTTTAATATATTTTACTAAAGGTGATATGGATATATCAAGGTTTAGTTCCAGATTCTCTTTTTTCAGTTTTGAATTTATTTCATTTTTAAATTCCAGATTATGTTCAAGTTTCATTTTTGTAAGACTTAAAGAGAGAAATGAACTGTCTTCTACACATAAGATATTACTCTCTTTAAGATTTGCCATAGCCAAAATTTTGGCGTTGTTGTAATGAAAGTTATCTAGGTTCAATGCAAGTTTGTCACAACCTTTATCTTCAGCAGTATTTGCCAATATGGATATATCTTTATTAAAAAAAGACAACAACTCTTTAGTGGCTGTAACAAATGATATAGTTCTATTTTTTTGTATAATATTGTCATATAAAACATATTTTTTCATGCTATTTCCTTTGTTACTTCTGCAATAAAATCATTAAGATAAGGTCTTTTTGATACTATTTGGTGTTTTAGGTTATTTATCTTTTTTTCTATTGAAAAATTTTTAGGATATGTTTTCCCACATATAGGTACATGTAAAAATATCCCATTCTCTTTTTTTGCTATAATTTTCAGTATATGTTCACTTTGAGACGGATATTTTTCAAGCATATCATAGGCAAATAAAAACAGTGCATCTCCCTGGAATTCATCAGTATAGTTATATATATCTGATGCATAGTGATAAATTATAAGTTCTTTAAATCTCTTTTTATCCGAAGAATCTACAAATGGATCAATTAAATCAAATTTTTCGTAAAAATCTCTGTCATCTATTATAAGATCTTTTTTAGCTCTTTTTTGGCTTAGAGGCATGAGGGTAAGTTTGTATCCAAAATCTCTTACGATATCATCAATTTTTACTTTTGTAAAAAGGTTTCTATTGTTTATATTTATAGCCGCATTGTTATCTTTGGGGTAATCAAACAGGATATCATCTTCTTTTATCAGAAACAACAAGTCTTCAACTGTACGATTTTTTTTAATCTCTATATAGTGTTTTTTGTAAAAAGGAAGATAATCACTCTTGGCATCAAATCTAAATACGCTCAATTCGAGTTTGTAGCTCATTTTAAATAACTCCTTTATATTGATAGCATAGTTTACACAAAATATACTTATAAAAGATTAAGTTATATTAACTAAAGAGAAGATATAATGCCTCTATGAAAAAAGAGGACTTTTTTATTTCCGGTTTTACAAGCTCGAAAATAGGTGATGATGGTGCTGTTGTTGGGGATATGGTATATTCCAAAGATCTGTTTTGTGAGGGGATACACTTCAAAAGAGAGTGGATGAGCCTTTTTGAGATAGCACAAAAGAGTATGCTTGTAAATATATCTGATGCCATAGTTATGAATGCCAAACCAAAATACGCTCTTATTGGTATAGTAATACCAAAAGAGTTTTCCAAATCTGAACTAAAAGAGCTCTCAAGAGGTTTTTTAGAGAGTGCTAAAAGATATAATATAGAGATAATAGGTGGTGATACTACAAGTGGTAAAAACTTGATGATATCAGTAACCATAATATCAAAGAGTATAAAACCGATTTTTAGAAAAGGCTCTAAAAAAGGGGACTTGGTTGCTTATACTTCATCTTTGGGAAGTGTAGGCAGGGATTTGAGAAAGCTACTAAGAGGTGTAAAGCTGAGCTCAAAGAGTAAGTTTATAACTCCTAGTTTAAAGGATATCTTTTTTTATGAGGCCTCTAAGTATATCCATGCCTCTTTGGATATATCTGATGGGTTATCTAAAGATTTATCTAGATTGTGTAGAGTAAATAATCTAGGAGTTAAGTTTTTTAAAAAAATCCCAAAAGAGGTTTTATGTAGTGGAGAAGAGTATGAGATACTCTTTAGTTTTGATAAGAGGAATTTGGCAAAAATTAACTCTATAGCCAAAAAGTATAGAGTTGAAATCACACCTTTTGCCAAGATGATAAGAGGTAGTTACAAAACCTCTTGTAAGGAGAATCATTTTTGAAAAATAGAGTAAGTTTTTTGACACACTCAAAAATAGATGTTTTATTTACGAAAAATTCTAGTGATTTTGTCGTAAATGAGATACCTCTGTATGAGTTTAGCAAAGATGGAGAGCATTTAGTCTTACATGTAAGGAAAAAAGACTTAACTACATGGGATATGCTTCAGATTTTTAGTGAGCAAACAGGTGCCAAGGTTAGAGATTTTGGTTATGCCGGACTTAAAGACAAAGACGGTATGACCACACAATATATATCAGTGCATAAAAGTTATGAGAAGAAAATAGAGAGTTTTTCTCATCCTAAAATAAAGATTTTGGATTCTACATATCATAAAAACAAAATAAAAATAGGTCATTTAAAGGGCAATAGATTTTTTATAAGATTAAAAAGAGTTGGAAAAGTAGAAGCAACAAAATTGCAAGAAGCTTTGAAAATCATTGCATTAGAAGGGTATCCTAACTATTTTGGTTATCAAAGATTTGGAATTGACGGGAAAAATTATGAGATTGGAAGAGATATCTTAGAGGGTAAGAGAAGAGAGAGAAATAGAAAAAAGAGAAATTTTTTCATAAGTGCTTATCAGAGTTATCTTTTCAATCTTTGGCTTAGCAAAAGAGTGGAGTTAAGCCATAATATCAATAATTTTTCTTCAAATGAGTTAGAAAAGATGTTGGGATATCCAAAAGATTTTATAAAAGAGTTAAAATCCCAAAAACAGTTTTTTAAGATTTTAGAAGGGGATGTTCTTCATCACTATCCTTTTGGTAGAGCCTTTACATGTAAAGAGTTAAAAGATGAGGTAGTGAGATTTATAAACAAAGAGGTAACAGTAACAGGGTGGCTTTTTGGAGGCAAAAGTATAAGAGCGGAATCTAATGCTAAAGAGATTGAAGATGTTGTTTTTTCTGAGGCATTTGAGTTTTTAGAGAAACTTGATGGCTCCAGAAGATTTGCATGGAATTTTATGGAAGATGTTGAGTGGAACTATAAAGAGGATGAAAACTGGTTTGAGATTCATTTTAGTTTAATCAAGGGCTCTTATGCTACTGAAGTGTTGAAAGAGTTGCTGAAATAGGGTATAATACCATCATAGGTACGGCAGATGAACGCTTGAGTTTTCAAGAGGAAAGTCCGGGCTGCTATAAGACAAGGTTCCGTCTAACGGACGGCTGGGGTAACCCAAGGGAAAGTGCAACAGAGAGAAGACTTCCGCTTATGCGGTAAAGGTGAAACGGTGGGGTAAGAGCTCACCAGAGTTATGAGTAATCATAACTGCTATGTAAACCCAACCTGCAGCAAGAAGGGATGGTTTTTAGTCTTATGTTATAAAACCCTTCGCTAGAGGCCTATCGTAAGATAGGTCGTAGATAAATGTTCATCCAAGACAGAACCCGGCTTATAGCCTTGCCTATTTCCAAATAAGAAGTTTCATCTGGTTGATAATACTCTCTTTGATACACCCCTCGTCATCTATAAAGTCTTTTAAAGTATCTCTTATTATCTTCTCATTTGGTACCGCTTTTCTTACTTCGAGATGCCAAGAAAAGTTTTCAACAGCTTTCTCAAATTCTCTTCTTTTCTCTTTTAATTCACTGAAAATCTTATCTTGATATGGGATTCTGTTTTTTATAAGCCACTCTTCTACTCTTTGTGCCCCGTTTGGCGGGGTGTATGTTTTGCCGTGTGCTTTGAAAATAGTATCCAAGATATGAGAATCTCTCTGTCCAAACCATCCCAGATAGATTTTTGTTTTTGCATATTTGTGCATTTTTTCCAATTCAGGCTCATGTTTTATAGCCGGACTCATAGTGCATAGAGCTATATCAAATATCTCTTTTGGTTTATACTCACTCCATGTAGAAACTATATAGTTAATATTGGATAATGATAGTTTTTTTGCATCTTCTTTGAGGATTTTTATCATCTCTTTGGAAAAATCAAGAGCTTCAACTCTTTTCGCACTTTGGGCAACTCTTAGAGTATATACACCACTTCCACAACCTATATCTATAAGAGTTTTATCTTTAAAAGTTATTCCAAAATCTTCTACTGCTTCCAAAACTTTTGCTTCAAATCTATCTTCTCCTTCTTGGTATCT
>CAYRRJ010000124.1:0-5067 GCA_964426645.1 uncultured Campylobacterales bacterium
GTATATGGATTCGGATTTTTACGATTTGCACTAAATGCACAAAATTTACAGATATCTTTGCATATATTTGTAGGATTTACATGTCTGTTTATATTGAAAAATGATTTGTTGCCATAAAGTTCTCTTCGTTTTTTATCGGCATATCTGCCTAAAGTAAAGAGATCCATTTCATAAAGGGAGAGACCGTCATCAAAAGAGAGTCTCTCACCGGTTTCCAACTTTTGTAGTATGTTCATACATCACTTTCATTGATAATTGAGGTTGATATTTTACCCAAAAAATATTTAGTTTTTTATAAATAATTTTCAGGCGGATAATTTTTTTCTACAAAATCTATATCTTTGTCACCTCGACCACTGAGATTTACCAAAATCGATTCATACTTTTTCTCTTTTGCCAATTTCATAGCATATGCCACAGCATGCGCACTTTCCAACGCAGGTATGATACCTTCGTACTTACATAAATCATAAAATGCTCTTATAGTTTCATCATCACTTACGGCCACTGCATTGGTTCTCTGTTTTTCTTTGTTTAGATAGGCATGTTCAGGTCCGACCGAAGGATAGTCAAGTCCACTTGCTATAGAATGGACCGGAGCCGGAGTACCGTCTTCATTTTTAAGCATTATAGAGTTAAATCCGTGAAGCATACCTTCACTACCGTAAGTAAGGCTTGCCGCATGCTCTCCAAGTTTTGTTCCACGCCCCAAAGGCTCGACAGCATATATTTCACAAGGCTCTTCTATAAAAGCTGAAAAAAGTCCCATAGCATTACTTCCGCCTCCTACACAAGCTACCAAATTATCAGGCATATTCCCTGTCATTTCAAAAAACTGCTCTTTTGCCTCAAAACCTACAACACTTTGAAAATCTCTCACCATCTTTGGAAAAGGGTGAGGACCTACTACCGAACCTATGGCATATATTGCCGTATCCGCCTCTTTAAGATATGCTTCAAATGCACTATCAACCGCTTCTTTCAAGGTTTTTGCTCCAAAACTGACAGGCACTACTTTGGCTCCCAGCATCTTCATTCTTATAACATTGGGATGCTCTTTTTCAATATCCACTTCACCCATATGTATCTCACACTCCAGCCCAAAATATGCGGCTGCAGTTGCCAAAGCCACTCCATGTTGACCGGCTCCTGTTTCTGCTATGAGCTTCTTTTTGCCTATATATTTAGCTAAAAGTGCTTCTCCCATACAATGATTAAGTTTATGGGCACCGGTATGATTTAAATCTTCTCTCTTGAGATAAATTCTCCCTCCTCCTACAAACTCACTGAGTCTTTTTGCATAATACACAGGAGTAGGACGCCCCTGATAATGTTTTCTGATATCTCTTAACTCTCTTATAAAATCATGGGAATTTCCAATAGTCAAATATGCCAATTCTATCTCTTTAAACTGCTCTACCAATTGAGGCGGTAAAAAAGCTCCTCCAAATTTTCCGAAATACCCCTTTTCATCCGGGAATGCCTGAAGATATGGTTTTTTCATACTCTCTTCCTTACAAATATTTTATTGTTTTACGCACTATATCACATTTATAGTAAAACTTAAATTAACATAAGGTTAATCAAAAATTATGTTTTTTAAATACCACATATCAAAAAGAAATCTTTTTTTTAGTATCATAACACCAATGATATTTATAAGGAATATTTCATGAGATTGGTAGAGAGAATAGAAGAGTTGATATATCAAAAAGCAGATGATTTTAAAATATCAAAAGCAATAAAAGAGCATATCAGAGACTATCTTGGTTCTCTTGATGAAATTTTTGTGAAAAAGCAGGGAAAAGACTTTTTGGTAAGACATACAAAAGCAATAGATGACTTTATCACCATAATCTACAAATATACAATCAGAAAATATTTTGGAAATTACATACCTTTTACAAATGCCATCCCTATAACATTGGTAAGTATGGGTAGTTACGGAAGAGAAGAGCTGTGTATATACTCTGATATTGACCTTATGATAGTTTATAAAGATATAAAAGGTTACAATCTTGAACCCATTATAGAAGATATGCTTATACTAGCATGGGATGCCGGTATGAAACTAGGACACAGAGTACACAAAGTAAATGAATTGTTCGAAGCCAGCAATGAAGACCTAAGTATAAAAACAGCAATGATGGAATCAAGGTTTCTATGCGGTTCAAAGATTCTTTGGATTGAAACACAAAATGAGATCGAAAAAATCAGAAACTACAAAAGAAAAGAGACAATAATTTCTATACTGGAGAACTATAAAAAAAGAAAACAGGAAAATCCTATAAAGATGGAGCCTAATCTAAAAGAGAATGAAGGTGGTCTAAGAGACGCAAACACTCTTTTTTGGATATGTAAAATTATCTTCAACATAGAAAAACTGAAAGATTTATCCGATTTTGTGCTAAGTGAAGATGAATACAAAGAGTTTAGAACAGCCCTTGAATTTCTGTACAGAGCAAGGTCTGCCACACATCTGAGTGCCAAAAAAAAACAAGATGTTCTAAATCTTGATCTTATACCTGATGTTGCAAAAAAACTCGGCTTTAAAGACAAGGTACTTAAAAACGCACAAATGCAACTCTCACATAAAATTCTGCAATCTATGGATATATTACATACGACTTGCGACATCTTTCTGAAAAAAGTTACATCATCTCTACTCTCCGATACCTCCAATATAAAAATTCTCAGACATTCCAGAATCAAAAAAGGTATTTATATATGCAACAATACAGTATATGCTTCATTTAAAAACAATAAAACAACTCTAAACGAAGTACTGGAGGAATTGATAAATTTCAACAATACTGAAAATTTGAAGTTTGATATAAGTTATGTGGATTATATAAGAAAATGTACATATACAACACACAATTCCAACAAGACTTATCAACTGTTTAAAAAGATATTTTACAAAGAGTATATATACCAGATTTTAAGAACGCTCAACAAGGCATCTCTTCTTCAACAACTGGCTAAACCTTTTAAAAGAGTAAGATATCTGGCGCAGTTTGACGGATATCACAAATACCCTGTTGATAAGCATACTTTGAGATGTATATACCATCTGGAAAACATAAAAGACGACTTTATAAAAAATCTCTACAAAAATATAAACAGTGACTACAAAGCTACTCTAAGACTGGCTCTATTTTTCCATGATATCGGAAAGGGGAAGAAAGGAGATCACAGTGAAATTGGAGCAAAAATCTTTAAGGCCTATGCAAAAAAACTGAGATTTTCCCAAGAACTGATCGATTATGGAATAGTTTTGATCAAATACCATACTCTAATGAACAATGTAGCCAACAGAGAAGATATATATAGTGAAAGAGTAGTTTTGAATTTTGTATCAAAAATCCAAAACAAAAATATACTCGATCTGCTTTATATCCTTACATATGCTGATATAAACGGAGTAGGTCCCAATGTTTATAACAGTTTTATTGCAAAACTGCTAAGAGAACTGTATGAAAAATCTCTTAAAAGCTTTGAAAAACCTCATCTCATAAGTGAAACCAACAGCAGACGCAGAAGAGAAAATCTACTAAAAAAAAGCCAAAAATTTAAAGAACTTTCCTCTATACAAAAAAGAAAGATACTAAACATACAATCCAGTTTTTTCTTTTTAAAATACAAATCAGACCAAATTATAGATTTGGCAAAGAGAGCATTTGAAACCGATACCTTCAGATACAACATACACCCACAACCCCATCTCACAGTAGAGGTATTTAGAAATACAGATTTTAATCTTGGATATTTTTTGGGAAAATTATCATTTTTGGATTTGGTAAGTATGGAAATATACAAACTTTTTGACAATAAAAAGTATTTTAAACTCGAATTTAGCAAAAATATAGAACAAGAAGACCTATCCTATGTCAAAGAGATAATTGAAGACTCATTTGATATGAAAAAAAAGTTCAACATCAAAAAACCTGTTATCAGAGAAGGAGAGATAAGTATAGAGTGCGAACATTCTGAAACCTATGCAAAAATGAGTATAAATACTCTAAATCAAAAAGGAATGATGGCTTATCTTATGAGTGTTTTTGATGACAAAGAGATTGATATAGCTTTGGCAAAAATCCAAACTATTAAAAACAGAGCAAGAAATCTTATTTTAATCGAAAAAACATTATACTTATGTCAAAACAAAGAAGAAATATTAAAAGGTATTGTTACATGTGCGGAATAGTAGGATATATAGGAAAAAAAGAGAAAAAAAGATTTTTGCTTGACGGACTGAAAGAATTGGAATACAGAGGTTATGACAGTGCTGGTATGGCAATACTGAGCAATGAGCAGATAAATTACTTTAAAGCTTCCGGCAAACTTGAAAACCTTGAAAGAAAATGCAAAAATTTTGAATCAAAAGGATTTGGTATAGGCATAGCACATACCAGATGGGCAACTCACGGAAAACCTACAGAGATAAATGCCCATCCACACTGGGGGGAGTACTCATTTGTCATACATAACGGTATCATAGAAAACTACATGGAGATAAAAAAAGAGTTACAAAAAAAAGGTATCACATTTTTAAGCCAAACAGATTCTGAGGTAATAGTACACCTTTTTGAAAAATTTATAAAAGAGGGAGAAAATCCACAAAATGCTTTTTATAAAACTGTAAACATGCTAAAAGGTGCTTTTGCCATACTGCTTATCTCAAAAATCGCTCCGGATACTATTTTCTTTGCAAAAAATGCTGTTCCTTTGATAATAGGTAAAAATAATGAAAAAGAGATATTTTTCGGTTCTTCTGATGCTCCGTTGATAGGCTTTGCAGAAAATGTATCCTATTTGGAAGACGGTAGTTACGGATACGCCAACAAAAATGAAATAATTATTTATAAAGATGGGGAAGAATCTGCTCCAGATTTTAAAAAGTTATCTACCAACAAACTGTCTGCCCAGAAAGACGGATTCAGATTTTTTATGGAAAAAGAGATTTATGAACAAAGCAGTGTTTCAAACGAAACTCTTATGGGAAGATTAAGAAATGACAAAGTTTTTCTGGAAGAGTTGGAAAATTTTGATTTTCAAGATAGATCG
>CAYRRJ010000125.1:0-5055 GCA_964426645.1 uncultured Campylobacterales bacterium
CTACTTCACTTTCGACACTTAGTTTGCCACCCATTAATTCAATATATTTTGATGAAATTGTTAAACCAAGACCGGTACCTCCAAATTTTCTGGTAATTGTCGAATCTGCTTGATTAAAGGCATCAAAGATACCTTGTATTTTCTCTTTTGCTATTCCTATACCGGAATCCTGTACACTAAAATAGATTTTTACCTTACCTTCGCTTGCATTGTCTATTTTTCTTATTTCTGTAGTGATATAGCCATTTTCAGGAGTAAATTTAACTGCATTACTCATGAGGTTTATCAAAACCTCTTTTATTTTAGTTGCATCACCTTTTAGGTAGTTGTTTAACCTAGGGTCTATATATGAAGAAAGATGTATATTTTTTTCGGCTGCTTTTGGTCCGTAAACTTCTATTGCATTTTCAAATTCATGAATAGGGTCAAAAAGAATTTCGTCTATTTCGATTTTATTGCTTTCAACTTTTGATAAATCCAGTATATTGTTGATGATTTCAAGAAGATTCTCGGAACTTTTTTCTATAACATCTACAAACTCTCTTTTTTCATCGTCGAGGTCGGTTCCTTTGAGTAATTCTGTAAAGCCTATGATTCCGTTTAAAGGGGTTCTGATTTCGTGTGACATGTTTGCCAAGAATATACTTTTTGCTGCACTTGCCTCTTTTGCTTTATCTTTCTCTTTTGCTATATTTTCTATTGCTTTGTCAATTATTGTATATGCTTCATCCATACCTTCAGCAGTAGAAAAATCAACTTCTTTTTCAGTCTCCGCCAACTCTTCAACTTTTTTGAATATTCCTTCTAATCCTTGAAGATTCTTTTTAAACTGACTGGATAAAACTGCACCAAGCAGTAAAAATATCAGGGATATTATCCATGTCATTCCTGCCGATATAAGTTGTCCTATATTCTCTTTATTGTACTGGATTATTTCATCTTTTAATGAAGCATTGATTATTTTTGAAGCGTTTGAAAGAATATCTATCTTTTTACTCATAAGAGAAAACCATAGAATAGGGTCAACAAGATAGTCCCCGCTTTGTGCCGCCAGTATCAAATCTTTTTTTGCTTCAAGAACATCTTCAAAAACTTTTTTATTGCCTTTTGAATTAAACAGATTTGAGATTAGGATTTTTGTTCTTCCGTCTTTTAGTATTTTATAGTCAAAACTATTTTCCTTACCTGAGATTTTTATCCATGTTTTTAACTCTTTGTCGCTGAAAGGAACATACTGACTTAATATTTTGACAATAAATCCCCTATCCCGTCCTGTGTACTCTATGTCAGAGTAGAGAGAGACAAGTTCTTTGCTCAGATTTCCTATAATACTGTTTGTAGTTATATCGTTTATTTTCTCTATTTCAGACAAAATATTTTTGTTTATATTTGAATAATATCCCATAAACATTCTGTTAAACTTGATATGTTGAGAATCAACGGCTTTTCTTACTTTTGGAAGATCATTTAAAAGTTTTATAATGGTTTTTACATGTAATGATATGTTGTTTTGTTTTTTAAAATAGTCTAAAAATTCTTTCAGAGTTTTATTGACTATCTCTCTTTGTTTTAAAAGAGCTTCCTCTCCCACATTTCCTTCACTTGAAAAGTATGCTGAACTAAGACCTCTCTCTTTTGCAATATTAATAGCTAATTTGTTTAGTACAACAGCACTCTCTATTCTTTGTTGAAGAGTTTCTGCATTTTTGTATTGATTATATGATATATATAAAAAATAACTTGAAAAAATAAATAAAATTATAAGAGGATAAAAGCTTATTAATTTAAGTGTATTTTGCATTTTAAGTTTCATATCGTTTTCCTTATTTTATGGATATACTGTATATTCTTGCAATTTTTTTGCACTCTCTAATTTTTCTTTTAAGACCGACTTTCAATAGTTTGACGGCCTCTTCTTTGTTTGAATTGTTTCTTAGATATGCTTCTGCAAGGTAGCATTTGGCTCTGAGATTTCCTTTCTTTGAAGAATTTTTCAGATACTCAATAGCTTTTTCTCTGTCAATCGCAACACCTTCTCCATAAAGATACATTTTCCCCAGCATAAAATAGGGTTGTATTGCACCATCTTTCAGAGCTTTTTCAAAAAATTCTTTCGCCTTTTTGAAATCACCGTCTTTATAGGCAAGCATACCATCTCTGAAGTTGCTTGCCTGTAGGGAAACGGTTAATACCATAATTATTAGAATACATAATTTTTTCAAGAGAGCGACTCCTCTAGTTGTTTTATCTGATTACCAAAGAGTTTTAGATTTTCTGATATTTCCAAATCTCCTTTTTTTATTTTTGTCAGTATGTTCTCGAGTGTTCTTGCCAGAAAATCCATTCTTAAACTGTTGGATATTCCGAGTAGTTTTAAAAGTTCGTCTTCTATTAATTCTTTGTTTTGGTCAGAATAACGTATTTTTATCGTTGCTTCTTTTGCTTCTATTATAAAATCTTCTATCAGATTTGCAATAGTTGCTAGATCCAAACCGGTTTCTTCTGCCAGTTGTATAAAGTCAGGTTCTTGAAACTCTACATTGTTTTTTTCTGAATTATAGGGGTCAGTCTGTGTTTTTATTGAGATCTCTTCCTGCTCATAATCGTTTATAACGGAAGAGTCAATTTTTAGTTTGAAGTCTTCCTCTTGTTCCAATATGTTTTCATCTGTTTTGACAGGTGTCTCCCCAAGTGTTTCATAGTTGTCTATTGATAATTTAAAGTCATCTTCTATTGTTTCTATATCTTCAGTATCATCTTCTATTGAGGTTTTTTCCATTTCACTGCTGATTAAAAATCGTGAATCTTCATCTTCTTGTTTATCTGTCTGTAGAGTATTAGAAAATGTTTCTTGTGTTTTTGGAGGCTCTTGTTGTATAGGAGTATATTCTTCAATCGGTTGAACAGAGCCTACTTTTTGTAGTGAAGAGTTGATTATCTCTATGTTGTAAAGTACATTGTTTTCATTTATACTGTCTATAAGATATATTTCGGAAATATTCAGGTTGGCTTCTATTTCAGTACCGTTTTTGTGTTTCAAAATAACATTTTTATTTGGTGCTCCGCTGTGCAGAGCATAATCTATCCATGAAAAATTTTTAAAATTAAATATATATCCCGGTTTTTCTATAAAAAGATTTGCAAAATCATCATGATAGCTTTTAAACTCTTCCATATCCTCGAATCCGAGCATAAACAGTTCAGTTTGACTCATACCTAAAAAATTACTTTTTTTATCATATAGAATCAAGTCAAATCCTTTAACGTGTTGAAATAAATATATCGTCAAAATCAAAACCAAGGACAATATACCCAATTCTAACCAACTATTACTTAAATAGGTATTTAACCAGTAATATTTTTTTTACTTAAATTACTTACAGAGACTTTTGGAAACTATTTTTATATATTTTTTTTGCCAGATTTTTATTTATTATTGTGGAGAGCTCTTCAAAAGAGGCATTATAAATTTTTTCATAACTTCCAAAGTACAAAAGAAGTTTTTTTACAGTTGCTGTTCCTATACCGTCTATCTGAGTCAGATTATTTTCTTTGTCTTTTTTTATTTTTTTTTCTCTGTGAAATGTTATGGCAAATCTGTGAGCTTCATCTCTCAGTTTTTGTAAAAACTGTAGTCTTTTGTCGCTGCTTGGCAGAGAGAAACTTCTATCTTTTGAATGGATTATATCTTTTGCTCTGCCTTTTGCTCTTATTGATTTTGCATCAAGTTTCTCTTTTGAGATGGCAAGTACTTCCAGATTTATACCTTTTTCATTTAAAATAGACAGAGCAAGTTTTAAAAGGGTTTCTCCTCCGTCCAAAAGCCATAGATTTGGTGGCGGATTGTTTTTAAACTCATCTGCTCTTCTGTTTAAGAGCTCTTTCATTTGGCTATATTCATCTTCTCCTTTTAGGATAAATTTTCTATAACTGTTTTTCTGAAATTTGCCATCCCATACTATCATGGCACCTACTGTTGCCTCTCCTCCTAGATGAGAATTGTCAAAAACTTCTATTCTGTATGGAGTTTCTTCCAAATCAAACAGTTTTTTTATATTTTCTTCTATAGAAGAGTTTTTATTTTTCTCATTTTGAAGTATGTGTTTGGCATTTTTAAGAGCCAAATTTACAAGTTTTGCTTTTTCTCCTCTTTTTGGGACTTTTATATCTACTCTTTTTTTTAAACTGTCTGAAAGAAATTTTTCCATCTCAATTCTCTCTTCGAAATCATCAGCAACCAGTATTTTTTGAGACAGTAAAACAGAGTTTTTTTGATAAAAAGAGAGTAGAGATCTTTTGTATAGTTCTGATACCTCAAAACTTTGAGAGTTTTTAAATATATCGTAATCGGTAGATATTACTTTTCCCTCTCTGATAAAAATTTTCATAATACAGGCATTGTTTTTCTCTTTATATACACCGAATATATCTATATTTTCCATATTTGCCAAATCAACTTGTGTTACATGTAAAGAGTTTTGTATCGATGTAATCATATCTCTTATTGTTGACGCCTCTTCGTAATTTTGCATATCTGCTGCTTGAAACATTTTCTCTTGCAGTTTTGATATGAGTACCTTTCTGTTTTTTAGAGCTTCCAAAGCATTTTCTACTATAGTGGCATATTCTTTTTGTGATATTTTGCCGGCACATGGAGCATGACATCTTCCTATTTGATAGAATAGACAAGGCTCTTTACTTTTCAGACATCCTTTTTTCTGTACTAGATTAAAAAGCAGGTATATGGCGTTTAATATATCTTTTGATGAGGTTGAAAACGGACCGAAATATTTTATGCCTTTTTTTTGTACTACTCTTCTTGTGATTTCAAACCTTGGAAAACTTTCATTCATATCTATCATGATGTATGGATATGTTTTATCATCTCTTAAGAGTATGTTGTATTTTGGCTTTAACTGTTTGATAAGAGAGTTTTCCAAAATAAGTGCATCATGCTCACTCTCTACCAATATATGTTCCAAATTTTCAGTTTGACTTATCATATTATATATTCTTGGAGATAGATTTGAAGAGGGAGCGAGCGAAGGAGAAAAT
>CAYRRJ010000126.1:0-5042 GCA_964426645.1 uncultured Campylobacterales bacterium
CTTGTCTTCTGCTATTAGTAGGCCAGACTCATTGAAGTTTGGATTTTTACTCCAAGAGAGCGGAATTATTACTCTGAATCTATCCTCTCCATTCGCTTTTTCCGTTCCATGGCTTTTTGTTGTCACTATCATATATTCGAGCTTTCTTTTATCCAGCAATGCTTGAGTCTCTTTTATTGAAAATCCTTCATCAATATCAAAAATCACAAGCGGTGCAATTCCTATAACATTTTTCTTTTTTCTTTGGCTCTCTTTGACTTTTTTCCCATCTTTTTCTATTATTGGAAGTTTTTCATAGTCTTGAAAAAAAGAGGATGAGTAAGGCATTGTTGTTACTATTTTTCGTATATCTTCAAAGCTTGTTGCCTTAAAGTTTTCCCAACCAAATACAGCAGTCTTTATTGCCTGTTCTGTTATTGCTCTCGGACATATTGAAAATGTAATAGGATGAAATGCTGGGCTCATAGTATTTTCCTTTTTGTTTGGAAAATATTATCTTGTTTTTTTGGGGAATCTCAGAAAAATTGATTAAAAATAAAGCTTTTTACTATTTTGGAGAAAAACTTGCACCAATATCTTCATCCATGCTGTCGTCTATAACATAATCTTTAGCTTCTGTTTGAATATCGAATCTATTCTTAATGTCATCAATATTAATGTCTGCGATCGAAGTTTTGTAGAAATTGTACGCTATAGAGAAATCTTCCGGTGTATTTTTATATTCAGCTAAAACATCTAGTTTTTTAAATGCTATGATGTTTTTTATTAGAAACTCTAGCGATTTTACGTTTGCTGTAATCAGAACATCTTCTTTGTATATTTTTACTGTTTCAATTATTGATGAAAGCTTGTAAGAATCCATTTCTTCTGCTTTTGCCGCTATGTATCTTCTTGCTTTGTCTATATCCTTGTCTTTGCTAAGACATTTTACAATTGTTTTAAAAACTATAATATCTTCTTGTGTTACTGTCAATGTGTTTCCTTTACATCTTCAAGACTATCGTCTCAATGGCATCGAGCTCAACCTCTTCTCTTGATGAGCTATCTATTGCCTCTTCAATCGTCTTTGGATCGCTTTTTTGAGAAGGATCGATAAAATATTCTCTTGCCAATGCTTGTCTTTTTTCTTTTTTGAAATTTTCCAGATCTTTCTGTGATACCGTTGTTGCCCCTCTGTTTTCCTTTGAGAATTCCAACAGCTCAGATACCTCCAGCGGAGTAAAATGTTTCAAGTTGTCGTTGATTAGTTTTTGAAGTTCCATATCTCTTCCCTTTCTTTCAAGTTCTATTAGTTTTTTAAAAAAGGCTTCTTTTTTATTTAGTGAATTTTTCATTGTCTTGCCGCCTTTTTATGGTTTTACAGACACAGGATTATCAACAACTTGTTCTTTTTCCTCTTTTATTGTAGCATTATTTTCTTTGCTAAATGATTTTAGGTTTGAAAAGTCTGTAAAAATAACATTTTTATCCTCTTCGCCGATTGTCTTTATCTCCATTGCTATTTCAATGAAATCTTGAGAAAGTATATCAAACTCAGATGAATTTTTTGTTACGATATCCACTATAACTCCATCTTTATCTTGGCATGTCATTTTCACAAAATCATTTCTGTACTCATTAAAGCCAAGTATAAGCATTGATACAGGCACATAAAAAGAGTCGTTAAGTGGTATTGAACCACATATTTCCCCATATTCGAGACAAAGCTCTTTATATTCACTTAGTGTTTTTATGTCTGATGTAACCAAGTGTTTCCCAGAGTCATAGTTTCTCTTCTTGTTTTTGCTCACATATTCTTTGATTCTGTTTGCTAGAAGCTCTGTATTCTCTACCTTTAGTCCTATTGCTTTTAGGTGTCCGCCAAACTGCATTGTCTTTCCGACTTCTGGATATTGTTCGATAAGAGAGGTTAGCTCTTTTTTAATGTTGTCTCCCCTTCCAGAGCCTAGTGCCTTTTCATCCCCACCATAATTGATGGATGTAAATATGGCATTTGTTTTGTATTTCTGCGAAAGATTTCCTGCGATCAATCCGTTGAGTCCTATCGGCACCTCATCATAATGAAAATATAACAGGGGGGCTGTCTCTAGATCGATACCGCTTTTTTGTATCTCTTTCTCTATTACTCCCGTGTAGTAATTAAGCGCTTCTTTTCTCTGCTCGTTTGTGTCCTCAAGTATAAGTATTGACTCTTTAACAAACTCTGTTTCTTTTTTTGATTGCATAAGTTTTACAACCCAATCAAGTTCAAGGCCTAGCCTCCCAACACTGTTTAGTTTTGGTATAAGATTAAAAGCAACATCTTCAACCTCAACGCTCTTTTTCCATTCTGGGAAAAAATGACTATAGACCGGTCTTTCTCTTTGTTCTATTCGCTCAAGGCCTTTTTTAATATATGCTCGAATCGTTTTATTGTTGACATTTGCCATATCAGATATCAGCGTTATTGCTGCCAAATCTTTATAGTAGTCTGTATCTCTTCGTCTTGAATAGCTTTTATCTATATGTCTAAAACATTGATGCAAAAAATCTATGATAATTCCTGTTGATATCGATACTGATCCATCTATGTTGGGATTAATAACATTCTCTTCTTTGCTAAAGTCACCATTTGGATGATGATCTATGATAAGCAGCTTCTTTTTATCTGCATCTGAAAGTTGAGAAAAGAACTCTTTGTGTGTTCCATTATCTACTGTAATAAACAGATCATAACTCTTAAGTGCTTTTTGAAGAAAGTCATACTTTAAGCCATAATGTTCTGCTCTTGATGGAATTTTATAATCAAGCTTAACTCTTCTATCATTAAACTTTGCTAGATCTTTTATAATCTCTGTCATAAACGTCGTAGAGCCTATTCCATCGACATCATAATCACCATAGACATATATCTTCTTGTTTGCAAGAACAGCATCTCTGATTTTGTTTGCAAAATGCAATCCTTTTTCTCTTGAGATTTTGATTTCAAAATCTTTTGATGTGTCTTGTTTTAAATATCCGGCAATGTATTTTTTAAAAATTGAAGGGTGTGACATAACCTACTCCTTGCATATATGCCGCAATTATATGTTAAAAAGTAGTTATATTTGAAATAAGTAAAAAAGAAATGAAGATATTTGTTATTTTTGAAAGTGTTGTATATCAAAGACACCTCGCTCTCGCGAGACGTCAATCTGTTTAGATTTCAATAATGTCATGCATCATTAGAAATCACCTGTTTCATTGCGAATCATTCTTCTTCTCCCCAGATACAATCAGCACCAAAAGAGAGAATCAACTCAAATACCTTTTTCATTAAAGCTCCTTTTCCTAGCTGGTTGAGAGAGCAACCATTGAACCAAACCTCAACACTCATTAATAGGTTTCGCACTTGGATGGAATTGTTTCTTCTATTTTGTATTGAAAAGAAGCTCTTCTTTTATTTCGTTATATTGCCCTTCTTTAAGTACAAAAAGATCACACAAAGAGAAGTTTTTTGTTTTTCCAGAAAGAGTCTCTACTGTTACGCTGTTATATCCAAGCTTATCCTCTCCTATTGAGACAACTACCCCTGTATTGTTCTTTGTTATCCAGCTCATGCTCCACTCTGAAACATAGTCTCCGACTTTTGCAAGATCTTGTCCAAATCTATTCTTATCCTCTTTGTATTTTTCAGAAAAACTTCCAACAAGAGGAATTTGAAGCCTTCCGCTTTTTGAGATTCCTAGTCCACTTAAACTTGTTTTTTCAAATTTTTTCTTTTGCATGATTTTCATTCTCCTTCTTTTTTTATAAAATCTACAACTTCATTAAACGGTACATACATAATATTTGAAGCATCGTATCCGTTATCCACAACAAACCCAACTTCCAGCTCACCACAATCATTGCAAAAAGAGAGAACTACATCTTCGATCTCACTATGTCTCAAGTCATGTTTTCTCAGTAAATCTTTTGGGAGACTATTGGAATCTGATAACTGTGATAGTTTTTTTAAAATTTCTAGCTCATTCATTACTGTCCTTTTGTGTTTATTTGCGATGCTTTTTGTATTCAGCTTCTATGATATTGTAATTAACCTTGTGTGCATTTACGCCTGTTGCAATATTTAGCAGCAACTCAGACAATAAACCAACATAACCATGGTTTGAATTTAGATATCGCCCTTCGCTGTCAATTATTTTTTTTAACAGCCAGCCAAATGCCCCGAAAAACAAAATAGCCATTAGTGTCAAGATTATACCTGTCATCTTTTCTCCTTTTTTGATAGTATTATTATAGAATATTTATAAAACAAAAGCAAATAGCAGGAAGAAAAATATATTTGCTTTTGTTTTATCTAAAAGAGGAAGGATTTGCGTATGGATAGAGATGCAATCATTAACAGTATAAAAATCAACAAGCAAGATGATGAAAATATTGAGGTTTTATTTCACGGGGATGCTATTCCTGTATCAAAAAGCAGAGAGTTGAGATTCGTTGCGAAACATATTCTAAAGCAGTTTCCAGATTTTATCTGTTCTGAGGATGGCGACACGATGGAGAATATAGGTTTTAGTGGCAAATCAGCTACCTACAATTTCAAGAAAATTGAATAGAGGCAAAAATGACAACATGAGAAAGTGCGCAAACAAAAAAAAGAATGGTGTTTTTTAAAGAAAATTGCAATATTTCAAGAGGAATAAAAATATATTTTGTTTTTATCTCTTAATGTGATATAATAATACTATCAAAAAAAAGGAAGTAAGACAATGAACACATGGGAAGGTAAAAATATTAGTGAAGAAGAAGCCACTAGGGTTTTGAAAGCTGTTAATAGTCAAGTTATATCGGAATGGAGTATGCAAAAACTAATGGACAATATTACCATTGATGGCGATTATTGGGACATAAGATTAAGCAAAGTATCTGCGAAAGATCTTAATAAACATGATAAAAGATTTTTTACAGACGGGGACAACAATGGAAAATCTTTACGAATTTTACGAAATGAGGTCAATTGACATACTCCCCATAGCTAAAGCAAGGGGATTCTAAAATCCCTATGCAATAGGTGGATGGAT
>CAYRRJ010000127.1:0-5016 GCA_964426645.1 uncultured Campylobacterales bacterium
AAACTTTCTTGTTTTGCTATGAATACCATATGGTGCGTAACATCAGTTAAAAAGAAAAGGAATATTATGAAGATATTTTTATTTGGTACTATGTTTTTTATACTGCTGTTTCAGGGTTGCAGCATTACAGGTCAAAATCTGAGGACAGTAAACAAATCAGACAGTAAGTTGCAGGTGAAGGCAGGAAACAACAGTAGTAATATACAGAGGAAAGACTTATATGCAAATCAGACAAATGTCAAACAGATTTATGCCTCAAAGAAAAGTTATAAAAATATCGTCTATAACGGAAGTATCAAAGGAATTATAAAAAATCTGAGATATATAGAAAACCGCAAAGTATGGGAATATGAAGTAAAGGGAGTAGATACAAGTAACTTTAAACTACCTTATGCAAAATTTCAATATCCGAAAAAACTTGCAGGTATAGGTGATTATGTATATATAATACTGAAAAGGTCAAATCTTGTAAATCTTTTTTTGATAAAAAAAGCCAATATTGCAACAAGAAAAAGAGTTCCAAAAAAAAAGGTATTTAAAGTTTCAAATACCCATAAAAGGGATGGAAGCAGAAAAAATAAAAATATAAGTGTTCCGCAGGAAGTTCAAATATCTTTTGATTAACTGCCCGTTTACTTTTGGGGGTTACAATTTCAATAAGCGAATTTCAAATGTAACTCCGATATTTTATAAGATTTGGAGGCGGTTTAGCCAAGCGCCTCCTCCAATTTCTTGACTTCAACTTTTAATCTTACTACAATTTCAGCAGATAATTTCTTTAGGATTAGTGTAAATGTATAACAAATTTTTAACAGCTATATTGATTTTTATGATGTTCGTATTGCATTTGAATGCATATACCATCAGATTTTCGCATGTTGTTTCTCCAAAATCTCCCAAGGGCAAGGCGGCTTTATATTTTAAACAGAGGGTTGAAAAACTGACAAACGGAAATGTGATTGTAAAAGTATATCCAAACTCTCAGCTTTTTACAGATTCAAAAGTTTTGAAAGCCATGAAAGAGGGAAAGCTTGAGATGGCAGTTCCCAGCCTTTCGAAGATAGCATCTCTCGCTTCACAGATACAGATTTTTGATTTGCCTTTTTTGTTTGATGATATGAATCATGTTCATAGAGTTATGAAAGGAAAAGTTGGAAATCTGATAAAAAAACTGGTTACAAAAAAAGGATATATAGCTTTCAATTTTTGGGATAACGGTTTCAAACACCTTTCTTCTTCATACAGGCCTCTTTTTACACCTGGAGATGCAAAAAGCCAAAAATTCAGAATTATGAATTCAAGAGTTTTGAAAGAGCAGTTTGAAGCTCTTGGAGCAACAGCCAAGGTTTTGCCTTTTTCAAAGGTTTACAATGCTTTGAAAACAAAAGAGGTAGATGCTGCCGAAAATCCGTTGTCAAATTTCTATACAAAGAAATTCTATGAGGTACAAAACTCTTTGGTTTTAACCTCTCACGGTTATCTTGGTTATTTGTTTCTAATGGATAAAAAGTTTTGGGACAAACTCCCTCAAAAATATCAAAAGGCTGTAAAAAAAGCAGCCGGTGAGGCTACCCTCTATGAAAGAAAACTGGCAAAAGAGATGGAAAGTGTATATCTTTTAAAACTTGAGGAGTATGCAAAATCACATGCAAATTTCAATGTACTAAAACTCATGCCCAATGAAAGAAATGTTTGGAAGAGAGAGATAAGTATAATATATCCAAAATTTTATCCCGAAATAGGGCTCGATTTGATAGATGAAGTTGAAAAGAGCAGAAATCGTTAAATTGGGATTTTTATGTTGAATCTGGCACCTTGTCTGTAGTTTTGTGCATAAAGACTGCCTCCCATGTTTTTTTCTATTATGATTTTGGACATATACAGACCTATACCTGTGCCGTTTGATTCTTCTTTTGTACTTATATAAGGTTCAAAGATTTTTTCTATAGGGTTTATCTTTATACCACCTGCATTATCATCTATATAAAGAGAGATTGATTTTTCTTCTTTTTCGAGGGATATTTTTATATACGGATTTTCTGGTTTTGTCTCTAGGAGTGCATCTTTTGCATTGGAGAGAATGTTTAAGATTACCTGCTCAAACTCATTTTTATAGCCTGATATTACACAGTCATTTTTTATATCTATAATTACATCTATATGTTTACTGCTTATGGTTTTTCCTATTATCTGCATAACTTTATCTACGGACTCTTTTATACTGAACTCTTTTTTGTCTTTGTTGGGAAGAAAAAAGTTTCTGAAATCGTCGATAGTGTTTGACATATATTCTAAAAGTCTTTCAGCTTCTTTTGTTTTGTTTGTTAAAAGTTCCTCATCTAGTTTTCCCATAATATATCTGAATTTTATATTCATAATTATTGCTGATAGTTCAGAGAGAGGCTGTCTCCATTGATGGGCTATGTTGCTTATCATTTCTCCGAGTGCTATGAATTTTGATTTTTCTATCAGAAGTTGCTCTTGCTCTCTTCTTTTTGCCACTTCTTCGGAGATTTTTTGTTCCAGAGTTTTGTTAAACTGTTCAAGTTCTTTTGTTTTGTTTTGTATCTCTTCGTTGTATTCGTTAAAAAATTTTTCTATCTGTTTTCCAAGTATGATGGCAAATATATTTGCTATCAGTGTAAAAATAAGGAAGATTATGATAGATGAGGTTATATCAAGAGTAGTTCTTCTTTTTAACTCATCTTTTTTTTGTGCTATCTTTACATCTATATCATCAAGATAGGTACCTGCGGCTATAACCCAGTCCCACTCTTTGTAAAGTTTAAAATAAGATACTTTTGGTCTTATCTGATAGGTCCCGGGTTTTTTATACATATAAGTTACAAAAGAGTAGCCTTTTTTTCTGATGTCATTTAAAAATATCTTTCTGAAAGCCTTGCCGTTGGCATCAACATAATCATCTGATATAAACTTTCCCTCAAGGACTTCTCTGCTTGGATTTACAACCATTTTGGCAAAGTTTCTGCCTCCTTTGTATTTGATAATTTTGTAAACAAATATATAGTTACTGTTGTTGTTGCCGAATCTTATATGTTTTATCCACTGCTTTACATCTTCTTGTATCTCTTTTTTGTCAAATTTTTTAAGAGAAGTCCGATATTTTATATATCCTATAACTGCATCTACTTCTCTTTTTATTATCTTTTTTTGGGCTTCTATATAGTTTTGTTTTATGTCATCAATCTGTCTGTCAAGTATGGTATATTGTTTTGATATAAAAAAATAGGCATTAAATATAACCAAAGAGCTTATGATGATCATAGAGCTTAGTATGATTACAGTTGATATATTGTTTTGTTTAATAATTTTCAAAGCAACTCCATAGTATCTTTTTTGATTGGATATTATATCAGAAGATTTTTTAGAGGTGATTTTATGGATGAAAAAATGATTAAAAGACTTTCATATTTCTCTGTCCTGTATGCAGAAGATGATGCGGGGGTGAGGCAAAATGTATCTGAGATGCTTTCTCTTTTTTTCAAGGATGTCTATCTGGCAAAAGACGGACTTGAAGCGTATGAGCTTTTTTTGGAAAAAAAACCTGATTTGATTATCACCGATATCAAGATGCCTTATATGGATGGTATAGAGTTATCCAAAAAAATCAGAAAAAAGGATGATAAGGCCAAGATACTTATTATATCTGCCCATACAGAGGTTGATTATATGCTTGATGCTATAGAACTTTCGCTTGTGAGATATATAGTCAAACCTATAACCGAAACGAAGCTTATAGATGCGTTGGAAAGATTTTTGGATGTTCAGGAAAAAAACGGAGTCATTGAGTTTAGTGAAGGCTGGTTCTATGATAGTTCAAAAAAACAGATTATTCATGGTGATGAAATTTTTGAACTTACAAAGAAAGAAGTTAAGTTTCTGGAAATGCTTTTTGAGAGAAATTCTGTAATAACCTATGAAGAGATAGAGAGTGAACTTTGGGGAGATGAATATATGAGTCTCAATGCCCTTCGTCTGATGATGAAAAACTTAAGAAAGAAACTGCCGGAAGGCTCTTTAAAAAATATTCAAGGTATAGGCTACAAGTTGTAACATGATTTTGACATAAAGAGTGAAAAAGTTTCGTTTTGTAACTTTTTCACTCTTTTTTTATTTTTTTCATATTCTATTTTTTCACCTACATAACATCGACATATCTTTTCATTATAATCGAATTGAATATAAAATTTTTCAAGGAGATTGTTATGACAAAATTTGTTAAAATTGCAGCAGCAGCTGCACTTTTAGTCTCATCTGCAATTGCTGCAGAATATACTATCAAGTTCTCTCATGTTGTGAGTCCAAATACACCTAAAGGTAAAGCTGCAGACTTCTTTGCAAAAAGAGTTGCAGAACTTACAAACGGAAAAGTAGAAGTCAAAGTTTTCCCTAACTCTCAGCTTTATAATGACAAAGCTGTTATGAAAGCGTTAAAAATAGGAAATGTACAGATGGCAGTTCCAAGTTTTTCTAAGTTTACAAGACTTGTTCCTGCTATGCAGCTTTTTGACCTTCCTTTCCTTTTTAGAGATGCAGACCATTTGCATGCCGTAATGGACGGACCTATAGGACAGAAGTTGAAAGATATGGTTACTGCCAAAGGTTTTGTTGCACTTAACTACTGGGATAACGGGTTTAAACAACTTTCAACCAACAAAAAACCTCTTCTTTGGCCTGAAGATGCAAAAGGACAAAAATTTAGAATTATGAGTTCAAAAGTTTTGGAAGCTCAGTTTAAAGCTGTAGGAGCAAATCCACAGGTTCTTCCTTTCTCAGAAGTCTATTCTGCACTTCAGCAGGGTGTTGTTGACGGAGGTGAAAATCCGCTTTCAAACTTCTATACAAAAAAATTCTATGAAGTTCAAAAAAGTTTGACTTTGTCTAATCACGGATATCTTGGATATTTGGTTGTTATGAGTAAAAGATTTTGGAAAAAATTCCCAGACAGTCTAAAGCCAAAAATTATTCAGGCTATGAACGAAGCTACTGTATATG
>CAYRRJ010000128.1:0-4912 GCA_964426645.1 uncultured Campylobacterales bacterium
AAATGGTACATATTTCCATTGCGTTTTGGTACATTTTTGGATTGCGCTTGACAATAATATCTCCTTTTAGAGAGATTTTATAATAAATTGGAGATAAAATGTATAAGAAAAGTAGAAGAAAATAGCGGGAAAATAGCAATCAACACCTTTTTATATCACTATCAAAACTCAAAAATTGTAAACTTTTTTAATCTATTCTATTTCATCAAACCAAACAACCAAAGAGGTATCTTTTTGTCATTCATCGTAAAATCAATATCCAAAGCCAAATAACTATCTTTTATATCTTTTATCTGTTTAAAATCTTTATTTTTTCCACCTATTTCAAAAACGATATCATCTACTACAAAATCTCCTATATCACTATAATATACATTTTCAAAACAACTGACAAAAAATGTCTCTCTGATTACTCCGATATTTGGTTCAATAAAGAGCTTCTTGGCATATGAATATAAAATATTGCTATTGGCAAAGAGCAATTTATTTGGTTTTTTCGAGTTTTTTTTGGAGATTTTCCGCAAAGATTTGAATATTCCACTTTTTTCCAAAATATCCAAATAAACATATAAAGTCGGCTCACTGACTTTTAACTCTCTTGAGAGAGAAGCTATATTGACTAGATAAGGTTTATTGGAATTTATCACAAAATAGATAAGTTTTTCTAAAATTGTTAAATTGCTAAATTCTATTTTATTAATGGAAGGAATATCCTCATATATTATTTTTTCCAACATATTGTTTAGTTTTTCAAAATAACTCTCCAAACCTTCTGTAAAAAAAGGATAAGCTCCGTATTTTAGATACTCTTTAAAATCTCCGTAAATATTTTTATATTGTAGCACTATCTCTTTAGATATATCCGCACTATTTTGCAAGATTCTATCAAAGTCAAAAATTTCCAACCTTATACCACTTTTTAATTCCAAATACTCCCTAAAACTCAGTATAGGCATATTTACACTTACCAATCTTCTACTTAAATCAAACTTTTCATAAATTATATTTAGCATTGAAGAACCACTAATAATAATCTTCATATCTAAAAAAGTATCGTAAATATTTTTAATCTCTTGAGACCAATTTTTATATTTATGCACTTCATCAATGATGATAAATCTACCTCCCATAGCATAAAATTCATCTGCTAAATCATATATAGTATTGTTAGTAAAAGCTATATCGTCACCCGTTAAATATAGAGCTCTTTTATTTAGTTTTTTTAAATATTGGAGTAAAAGTGTGGTTTTGCCAACTCCTCTTGAGCCAATAAGAGTTATAAGTCTATCTTTTGTATCTATTTTTTTATAATACTCTTCTCTTATATATTTAAAATCTATTTGAGACAAAAGTATCTCTTGTTTTCTTAAAAAATATTCAAGCATATCAAATTCCTAAAGTGTATTTTTGTAATTATAACATAAAAACCTAAGTGTATTTATGTTTTTTAACTTATTTTACTCTATACTCCCTCGGAGTAACGCCAAAACGCTCTTTGAACTTGGATATAAACCAAGATACAGAAGAGTATCCGCACTCGCTAGCTACAAAAGATACGGTGTTTTTTTCATCTTTTAAAAGCTCTTTTGCTTTTTTGAGTCTCAGCTCATCTAGCCACTTTTTGGGAGTCGTACCAAGAGTAGATTTGAGATAAGCCCTTAAGGACTCTTTTGATAAGGATGTAAGATAGCACATATCTTCGATATCGTAAATTATATCGGCATTCTCCTCTAGTAGCCTTAGTATCCTGCCTTTTGAATTGGAGATAACGAAACTAAAAAAACCGCTTAGAGCTTTAGGGTCGATTCTTCTTACATGTAAGAAAATCTCTTCTATTTTCAACCTTATAAGCTCATCGCTTAAATTCTCTCCCAAATAGCTATAAAAACTCTCTAAAACCCTTAGCATTTTCGCATCGCTTTTCAAAACCAAAACAGCTCTTTTTTCTTGCAGTTTTATCGAGTATTTTTTGGAAAAGTCATATACAAATTTATCGTCAAAATAGATCATGAGAGATTTATAAACTCCATCTTTTGGCACTCTGTAACTTGTAAAATAGTTGTTTTGAGATAGTAGCGTTATATCATTTTTTTCGATTTTGTACTCCGTTTTATCCAGACTCAAAATCTTCTCTCCCTCTAAAAGTATCACTAACGAATTCATCGTATTTCTGGCAATCACTCTAGTTTCGTCGAATTTTGTGATGTGATTTAGGATATAGAGATTATCTATCTTTTTTAGAGATTTATAACGATTTTTTATAAAAAAGTTGGGAACTACATAAGTCATATCGTATTATACCTACTTTTTTTCCGTTGCCAAAAATCCTGATAATATAGTTAAAATCAGAGATACAAGGTATATCCATCTCATCTCCTCTCCCAAAAAGATATATATCCAAAGTATCGAAAGAAGAGGAGTTGCCAGAGTAAATACGGAAAGTTTTGAAGCTTCACCATCTTTTAATGCCCAAATCCAAAATAGATATGATATACCATTAATAAATATACCGTTTATCAAAAGATAGAGAATATCAAAGTTACTTACATGTAAACTTTTACCTCTGTAAAGAAAAATAGATAAAGAGAGAAGAGTAGCTATCAAAAAATATATAAAAATATCGTTTGCCGGATTTTTTGAAGCTATTTTCTTACTCAAAACAGAATAGAGTGCAAAACTGATTGATGCTATAAAAGCCAAAGATATGCTTATAAAATCAAATGAAAAATGAAATGATCCCTTACTTATAACTAAAAATGCAGAAACGAACCCAAAAAGAAGTGCCAATATTTTTTTTGTGTTGATTTCTTCTTTAAGCAAAAAGATTGAAAAAAGAGCTATGAAAATAGGCCATAAATATTGTATTATCAAAATTGTTACGGCATCGTTACTTAAAAAATAGGCATAGTATAAAAGCAAATAATATCCAAAAATACCCAAAAGACTCAAAATAAAACTAAAGAAGATATATCTTAAATTAAAATTGAATTTATCAAATTTTACAAAAGGAGCAACAGCAATTGTCGAGAGAAGATTGCTAAAGAGTAAAAATGCCTCAACGCCTAGAGATTTCCCACCCAATGAAGAGATAACAGGTATAAAACTCCATAGTAAAACAGCTAAAAAAGTGTAAATATATGCCTTTTTATATCTCATATAAGATTGTATAAAAAGATGGCTTAGTATTTTGTTATAATAGTATTATGAACTTTACAAAATCATTTTTTACTATTTTTTATATTTTTATGGTTGGATTTGGTATCTACTTTGGTATGGCTGCTTATAAGAGTAATGTACTCTATGAGAAGACTTTGCATACCATAGCAAAAAATTCAGATATAGAGTCTATGGCAAAGTTTAAAGTTGAAGAGTTAAAAGAGAAACTAAGTCTAGGATTTTTTAAAAATGAAACAAAAAATAGGCTTTTGGAGCTGGAAAAATTAAAAAAAGAGAGTAAAACTTCGAGTAGAAAATACTTTATATTGTATATGATTTTAGTAGGTATCGTTTTTATATCAACTCTTTTTCATCTATATAACTCTTATCTCTTTTTAGCGATATTTTCTTTTATATCTTTGATTTTTGGACTTATTAACCCTGTATTGATGATTACTATACATAAAAATATAGAGTATTTGGGAGATGTTATCCTCTCTTTTGAATCAAAAGGAATTTTAGATTCTATTTATAAATTATATGAAAAGAGTGAGTTGGTTTTGGCTTTTGTGATTTTTCTCTTTTCTGTTTTATTACCGTTGTTTAAAAGTGCTTTTATTATATTTGCTGTTTGGTTTCGAGATTTTGTTTCAAAGAGAAAAATTATTACTTTTTTTAAATATGTCGGTAAATACTCTATGATTGATGTTTTTGTTATAGCTATACTTTTAGTCTATCTTAGCAGTAATTCCAACGATATATCAGATGCAAATATAGCACAGGGTTTGTATTTCTTTTTGCTTTATCTGTTTTTGTCTATTTTCTTATATTTTAAAGTTGAGAGAGAACTGTCTCTTTCATAGCATTTTCCCAATCCAAATCAAACATCTTATATACAAACTCTTTGGTATGAGGGATGTTACAAAAAGAGCAGTTTTGGTGGATTTTACCTTTTGATTTGGAAGTGGTACCTTGTTTTGCATTTATTGAGCAGTAGCTTACTTTTCCTTTTGTTGCATTTGGTAAAAATCGAAAATATGGACATCCGCAAAAGTAACAGTTGAGATACTCCAAATCGTGGCATTTTCTGTTTTTTTTGTATAGAGGGCAGAAATCGGGTTCGTTTTTTACCATATTTTCAAATTTAAAATACTCTATTATCTCCTCTTTAGATCTACCTTTTAGTTTTTTTATGATTTGGATATGTTTTTTTGAGTGATTTTCGAACCATTCTACATAGGTCACTTAAGCTCTCCGTTTAAATCGTATTTGTTCATATAACCCCTAGGGGTCAAAACCATACCGTTTTTTGTCACTTTAGTGGTAGAGTTTCCTATTATCAAAAGAGTTGACATACTGATTAATGGATTTTCAATTCCCTCTTTTATCAAAGTATTGGTATCTGTTATGGTTATCTTTTCCTTAGATTCTCTGCCTATGTTTGAGGCTATAACGCAGACTCTGTTATCGTATCTTTCTAAAGAGTTTAAAAAGTTTATATAAGGTTGGATTCTCTTTCTTGATTTGGGATTGTAAATACCAAGTACAAAATCCCCCTCAAGAGCCAAATCAACTCTCTTTTTTATAAGGTTTATATCAGTTAATTTATCTGAGAGAGATATGATAGAAAAATCACTTGAAATAGGAGCTCCGACCTTTGCTGCTGCAGCCAAAAATGCTGTGATTCCGGGAATAACTTCCAAATCCACTTCATCCCACAAAGAGTTTTCGTCCAAAAGCTCTACTATCAAAGAGC
>CAYRRJ010000129.1:0-4887 GCA_964426645.1 uncultured Campylobacterales bacterium
TAAGGTTGTCATTCAACCATTGACTGTATGGCTTGGTACTTTTTATATAATCATCAATTTCACTGTTTTTCATAACCTTGCCATACTTTAAATCTATACCAATCATCTGTCCGCTTTGTAGTCTGCCTTGTTCTTTTATATCATTTTCATCCACATCCAAAACACCATACTCACTGGAAATAATTATTCTTTTATCTTTTGTAATAATGTATTTTGCAGGTCTAAGCCCGTTTCTGTCCAATACACATGCTATATATCTACCATCGGTAAAAGATACGGCAGCCGGTCCGTCCCAAGGCTCAAAATTGATACTTGAATACTCATAAAAAGCTCTCAACTCACTGTCTATATGAGGAGCATTTTGCCAAGGTGTAGGTATCAAGGATCTTATAGCTTTAAAAAAATCATAACCGTTTGCTATCATAAACTCAAACATATTGTCCAAACTGGCACTGTCACTTACTTCATCACTGGTTATAGGCAAAAGTCTTTTGAGTTCATCATCAGAAAACACTTCACTTTTCAAAGAATTATCTCTGGCTTTTATACTGAATCTGTTTGCAGATATAGAGTTAATCTCTCCATTGTGGGCTAGGGTTCTAAAAGGTTGTGCCAACTTCCATTTTGGCAGAGTATTTGTTGAAAATCTCTGATGAAACAAAGCAAATGTAGTTTTAAAACTTTTATCATTCAAATCATCATAAAAACTTTTTATATGGGTAGGCATTACCAACCCTTTGTACGAAATAACCTTTGATGAAAAAGAAGCTATATAAAAATCTTCATAGTCACTCAAAGCCCTTTCTATCTCTTTTCTGCTTAGATATAAAAGAGCATCAAATCTTTTGGTTGCGATAATAGCCGAAGGCGCTACAAAAATCTGAATAATTTTAGGAAGAGTATCCAAAGCCAATTTTCCCAATGCTTTGGTATTTACAGGAACTTCTCTGTATAATAAAATTTTTAAATCATTTTTTTTACATATTTCCTCTATAATCTCTTTCTGCGAGTCATCCTGCATAAAAACCATAGCAATACCAAACTGTTTAGGCAAATCAACGCCCAACTTTTTTGCCTCTTTTTTCATAAACTCAACAGGCAATGAAAGGAGAAGTCCGCTTCCATCACCACTCTTACCATCTGCAGCAATAGCACCTCTGTGCATCATCCTTTCCAATGCAGTTACAGCATCAACCGTATTTTTATATGTAGGGATATTATTTATATTTGCAATCAGCCCGAAACCACAGTTATCTTTAAATCCACGAATTAGATCCATCTTATAGCCTTTTTCTTAGATAAAATACTCTAACAAAAGAGTAAAAGTCCCCGAATATACAATAAAATCACTTAATATCTCATAAATATCACCAAACAGCATTTTTGCAAAAATTCTTTATCACATATAAACTTTGATATATATTAAATTGAATATTTTATCTTTTATTTATCTCCTATGATATAAACTTTGTATATGCAAGGTTTTATTATAAACATAAACAGAGTAAAAGATGAGGACCTTATAGTCACAATTCTTTGTACAGACAAAATTATAACAACTTACAGATTTTATGGGGCTAGACACTCCACTGTACATCTAGGCTATAAAATCGACTTTGAATTACAGACTTCATACAAATCAACAATACCTCAACTAAGAAGCGTATTGCATTTAGGTTTCAAATGGAATATACTTAGAGAAAAGATGTATCTTTGGCAACAGTTTATAAAGCTTTTTTACAATCATTTAAAAGATATAAACGAAATAGACAATTTTTATATAGATTTACTAAATGAAGCTTCATACAAATGGGAAAAACAAAACTCAAAAAGAGTAGCTATAGAATCTTATATAAAACTTTTGGAATTTGAAGGAAGATTACATAACGATTTTATCTGTTTTGAGTGTGAAAAAATGATAGAAAAAGATGTATCTCTACTAAGAGCTTTTCTTCCTGCACACAAAGAGTGTATTTATAAAGAGAGTTTTAAACACTTACATGTAAAAGAATTATTTCAAAATAAAAGTACTATCTTTTTTGAGGACAAGGAGATAGACAAACTGTGGAATATCCTTCTTGAAGGTTTTTAAAAATCATCTATCCAGATACTCTTCGTCAAAAAAACTTGAAAGATTGATATTTTCGAAAGCCTTTTTAAGTGAAGTAAAAAGTGCACTGTTTTGCTCTTCAAGCTCTTGTAAAAGTTTTTTGGTCTGAGCTCTAGCTTTTGGCATCTTAACATCAAATCTCATACTAGGACATGCTTCATCGCCAATCAGAGGCATATTTGCTCTTTCTGCCTGATCTTTTAGTTGTCTCTCTCTTGCAAATATTAAAGGTCTTATAACTAAAAGCCCATTTTTGGCTCTATATACAGGAGGCATACTCCTTAAAGCACCATTATATGTAAAATTCATAAAAAAACTCTCAACAGCATCATCCAAATGATGTCCCAAAGCTACTTTATTATAACCATTCTCCAAAGCATAGGTATATAAAGAGCCTCTTCTCATCCTTGAAAAAAAACTACAAAAAGAGGAGTTTTTACGAATCTTGTCCTGAGCTATCTCATAAATATTGGTATCATATATCTCATGCGGAATCGAATGCTCTTTGCAATAGCTACTCAAGGTCTCCAACTCTTCACCCATACCATAAGCTACTGTCAAAGCTTTAAATTCAAACCGAAAAGGAGCAACTCTTTGCATATGAGCCAAGATATGAGCCAAAGTCAAAGAGTCCTTCCCTCCACTTAATCCCAAAAGGATTTTATCTCCCTCTCCTATGAGATTATATCTAGCGTTTGTTCTGCCAACAACCCTTAAAAGTTTTTTACTTATCTCTATCATATCATCCTGTCAAGCATAGATACAACAAAATCGGCACTCTCTTTGGCAGAAGATTTTAAAAATTCATCAAAATCAAATCCTGCATCCATATCAGCACTGTCACTGATGGCTCTGAGTACAAAAAAAGGTACATTAAAAGCATCGCAAACTACTGCCACACTAGCACCTTCCATCTCTAGGGCATCTGCATTAAAAGTCTTTTTTATCCACTCTTTTCTTCTCTCGTCACAAACAAACTGATCTCCGGTAGCTATAACACCCTCTTTCAGTTTTATTCCCTCATCTTTTGCAACACTCTTTGCTATCTCAATAAGATTGGTATCAGCCTCTACATAAACTTTACCCTCCGGTACATATCCGAAAGGATGACCAAAGGCAGTAATATCCAAATCATGTTGAGCAAGCTTGGTTGCCACTATCAAATCACCGATTTTCAAATCACTGTTTATTGCACCGGCAACTCCACTAAAAAGCAATTTTTTGGCTCCAAATTTTTCTATCATTACAGTAGCACTCAAAGAGGCAAAAACTTTACCTATTTTACTGTATGCCACCACCAGCTTTTCACCTTTATAAGAAGTCAGATAATACCTGTTTCCTGCATACTCTACTATTTTATACTCTCCAAAAATCTCTAATAGTGGTTCAATCTCTTCCACCATTGCACCTAAAATCGCTATCATCTAATATCCTCTTAATAAATATTTTTGTGTACTTGAGAGTTTTTTGTCAATCTCAAGAGTAATAAAATCATCTTCAAAAAGTTTCGCCTTTTTTAAAATTTCACCTTTGGCAGATACAAAAGCCGAACCTCCCCAAAAACCAAGACCGTCTTCAAAACCAACTCTGTTTGAAAATACTACATTAGCTCCACTTAAAAGAGCTGTACTGCTAAGCAGAGAGTACCATTGCTTCTGTATAAGCAATCCGTTGTCTTCAAATCCACGAGCAGGAGAGTTGGATATAACTATAACCAAATCCGGTTTGGAATTTATAATTTTTGATATTACAGATACATCATATAACTCTTCGCAGATCACTAGAAAAGTTTTTCCAAAATCAGTATCAAACTCCAAAATTTCCCTGCCTTTGAAAAAAAATCTCGCCTCTTGAAAAAGTCCGTAATTTGGCAGAGCAGTTTTATGATGTATCTTCTTTATCTCTCCTTTGGAAAAGTAAACGGCACTGTTATAATAAGCACTTTCCTCTTTTGTAACTGCACCCAAAACAATATCCCGGTTTTTAGAAAATTTTCCAAACTCTTCCAACTCTTTTATCTCAAAAGCATCTTCAAAAACTGCATCTTTTAACATATACCCGTTTAAACTGAGCTCCGGAAATACAATCAAATCGCTCTCACTTGTCTCTTTACATGTAAGAAGTTTTTCAAACTCTTCTTTTGTACATTTTTTCAGTTTTGGAGCAATTTGAGCTAGAGTTATTTTCATGAAACCTCCGAAAGTACCTTTTCCAAAGAGCCCATATCTGTTATGCTAAGAGTCTCTTTCTTAGTTATCTTTTTATTTATCCCTTTTAAAACAGCACCACCAAACTCTATAAACCTGTCGGTATCATTTTCAACTGCTTTTATAGACTGTTTGTATAATACCGGTCTGACCAATTGCTCTTTTAAAAGTCTGACCGCATCATCTTTGGAGTTATACGGTTTGGCACTCACATTTGAAATAACACTCGCTTTAAAACTCTCTTTCAAAAACTTTTCCAGATATGGAGTTAATCTTTCACTAGCCTCACTCAAAAGAGGACAGTGAGACGCAACCGACATATTTAAAAGTATTGCTCTTTTTGCGCCGTTTTCTTTAAAAACAGACTCTAGTTGAGCCAGATCCTCTCTTTTTCCTGCTATAACCAACTGTCCGTCATTGTTATAATTTGCAGCCCATACACTTTTTCCCTCTTCCCTGGCTTTTTGTGTAATCTCTTCAACTACATTATCCTTTATGCCAAGCAAAGCCATCATACCTGCATCTTTACCTTCACATGCCTCCTGCATCAAAGCACCTCTTTTATATACC
>CAYRRJ010000130.1:0-4875 GCA_964426645.1 uncultured Campylobacterales bacterium
ACCATGCCACTACAGGTTTTTTTATCTTTCCGTTTTTTACGGCTTCTACTACCTTATACTCTTCAACTCCTCCAACTTCTCCAAGAAGAACCATATACTTAACCTGAGGATTGTTTTCCATTCTCAAAAGATGGTCCATAAAAACAGAACCCACAAATCTGTCTCCACCTATAGCTACTCCTTCTGCTACACCGTCAGCCTGAATAGATAAGATATTTGCAAGTTCATTGATAAGCCCTCCACTCCTGGTAACCAATCCACAGCTCCCTGCACGATTCAGTTTGGAATTTATAACATTGTCTATAGTACCGCCTATATTACCGGTTCTAAAAGCACCAGGTGCAATAGCACCTGCAGTTGCAGGTCCTATAATAGTAACCCCCTGATTTCTGGCATGATAATTCATTCTTCTTGCAAGTCTTTCAGGAATACCTTCAGCAGTTACCATTATAGTCTTGAATCCACCGATTTCCAAAGCTTTCATGGTAACATCATAAGCTCTTCTGAAAGACCCGAAATTTACCAGTACCTCTGCATCATTAAAAGCATCTCTTGCACATTGCAGTGTCCTGAAAACAGGTATCATAACCTCATCACCGCCAAAAAATACTTTTTCAAACTTGTTGCTTGAAGTAGGTGCCACTATCGCACTTATAGAAGGTTTTTCTCTTCCTACAGTATAGTCATAATCCAACATTCTCTGGATTGCAGCCATGTTGTTATTCCAAAATATAGCCTGTGTATTTTTATCAAAAAGTGCACTCATGACTACTCTCCTTTCTCTAAAGCAATTCTAACTATGTCAGTTATATGAGTTTCCGGTCCATAAACTTCCATGTAAAGCCCAAGCCTTTTGGCCGCTTCACCTATATCTTTCAGACCTTTTTTATAATTAGGTCCTCCTCTACGAACATAAATCTTGGTATTGTGTGCCTTTAACTTATCTGCATATTTTTCCATTGCCTGAATAATTCCGGTAAAAGTTTTTGCAACATCTGTAAAGTTTGCAATCGCTCCTCCGATAATGAGGATTTTATCTCTGCCTTTTGGGTCTTCATACCTTGTCATCAAATCAAATATAGTTTCGGCATAAAATCTGGTTTCTCCCGTAGTAGGACCTCCGCTATACTCTCCATAGTTTGCCAAGTCTTCAACTCCTGCCAAATCAGCAATAGTATCGGCATAAACGACACTTGCCCCTCCACCTGCAACCATAGTCCAGATTCTTCCAAAAGGATTCAGTACGGTAAGTTTGAGTGATGCCCCGCTTTTTGCATCGGCTTCTGCTATCGCCTTCTCTTCAGGAGTCATTTCATTCATACCAAAAGGAGTCGGATACTCAATATCTCCCCAAAAATCTTTCATAAGATATTCTGCCGTATCATCAAGCTTGGCAACCATATCTAGTATCCTCATGGTATTATCAAGCATAACAAGAGGATTTATCTCCAAATAAGCAAAATGCAAATCTCTGTAAAACTTATAAAACTGTGTACAAAAAGTTATAAATCTCTCTTTGTTGTTTTCAGGTATATCATGAGGTATGTTTGCTCTTATCAACTGCTCTATATCATGGTCACTTGCACCTATATGAATAGGGACTTCCGTAACTTTTTCATCCCAACCCTCTTCAACTTCTACACCACCTTCTGCACTCATAAAAAGAACATCCTGGTCATTTACCGTAGTAACCGACACATAATACTCCTGGTCTTCAGAATGCTCTGTAAATGGCTCAACTATAAAATGCGTAAGCTTTCCTTTTTGACCGGAATGCAATATAGTCTCGTATTTTCTATTTTCATCTATCCATTTTGCAGCATCTTCAAGAGTCACATCACCTGGTTTATCCACTTTGTAAAGTACAAGATTGTTTAATCCTCTTTTTCCAAAAAGCATATCAGGTTTGGCAACAAGATTTTTTTGTTTCAACCATTCAAAGCCATGCTCTTCTGCTTTTTTTAGCAACTCATCTCCACTGGTAACCAAAACTGACCTAAACCAGTAGTTAAATCCGTGGAAGTATCTATCCCAGTTTCTAGAGAAAATAGCTTTGCTATCATACTCTCTAATTGCTCTTTGAGCCATGACAAATCCTTTATTTAATCTTAAGAAAATTTATTAATATAAATTTATATGAAATTGTATCGAAAAAAAGTGTTTTTTTATATATTTTAAGTAGTGTTTTTTTTACTGTTTTTACAAAACTTCCCATTTTATGCCATATCGGTAAAACTTAACATAAAACAGGATAAAAAGAATTCTGTTTTAAGGGAAGATAAAGAATCTTCCCTTAAAATTAGATTTTACTCTTTATTTGGTTTAATAATCCGACAGAAATCACAGTATTTGTCTTATAACCGTAGAACTTTTGGAACATCCTTATCGCTTTTTTGGTCATGGGTCCGTATATACCATCAATTTTGCCATTGTAAAAGCCCATTTTTTTCAATCCTGCCTGTATCTCTTTTGTCAAAAGATATCTGGAAGAAGCTTTTTTTCTACCCTGCTTCATTTTTGAATTTACTTTTGCTTTTATTCTTAAACCACCGGCCTTTGCAAGTCTGGCATACTCATTTGCAAGTGAAATATTTCTTTTTACACCATAACCATATCTGTAAATCAAAGACAAATCACTATATGCATATTTATTTTCTTTCCGAGCTGCCAGTTTTAAAAGTTTTATAGCTCTTTTTACATTCTTTTTATTACTTAGTAACCGGTTTGCCATAACAACCATAGCTGTATCATCACCTAAACTGACTGCTTTTTGCAACATTAAATCAGCCATTTCATTATCTTTTTTTACACCTTTTCCGTATCTGTACATTTCATACAGACGATAATATGCATATCCGTCTCCGGATTCCGCGGCACTGCGGTACTTTTCAAATGCACTTTTGTAATCCTTATCAACATAGTAATAATCCGCCTGAGAATTATAAAATGCATTTTTAAGACTGCTTGTAGAACAACCGGAGAAAAGAAACCCTGAAAAAACAACTGCAAAGAAATACTTTAAAGTTTTCATTTCCCACCTCCTGATGCACCACCACTTCCTCCAGAGCAGTTGTGTATAAGAAAAAACTCTTTACCACTGTTTGAAGCAAAAAAATTGTGCTTTGCACTTATATTCAGATTATATACTTTCTGTATCTTTTTTATTTTGTAAATTGAATCTATCTTTTGAAAACTGTTTCCGTCAAAAATTTCATCTCCGACTTTTAAATCTCTTATCTTTAACCAACCTTTTCTTTTTGTCAGAAACCTTTCATATGCTGTTGCCATTATATCTCTGTTTATAACATACATGTGATTGTTATCTGAAACATATATCTCTTTAACTCTATCGGATGATATTTTATCTTTGGCTATATCATAAATCATAACCTTATCATTAATTTTTATTTCAGATATTTTTTTACTCTTTCCATTTGCAAGAAGTATTTTTGTATTTGCACTAAAACATGTTTTTTTAGCTTCATTTTTTAATCTGTCTATCTCATTTTCAACAACAGCCAACTCTTTTCTAAATACCTTAATCTCATTTGTACACTCTTCTTCCTGCCAATCCAGCCTCTTCAATTTTAGCTTTGTCAAATCAACAGATGTTCTTACCATTTTTTTACTGATTGGATCTCTCGTAGTCCTATATACAGCTGCCAACTGTGGATCATTCGCAGACAGTGCTGCAGATCCCAGATTTTGTTTGACGGCATCACCATGATCTGGACCTATCGGTCTCATTCTCTCTATCTGGATGCTCATTCTTTCTCTCTCTTTATCGTCTATCCAGGATTCCAACTGCTCTTTTTTTCTTTGTAAAGCCTCATACTTTTTTCTCTGTTCTGGATTCATCAAATCTTCCCCGCTGAGTCCTGAACCTACATCAACAGTATCACTTTTGTTTTCTACCGGATTATCAGAATAGTCAAAATCCAAAACACTTTTTTTTCTCGGAGTAGAAGGTCCACCTCCTGAATCACCAAGGCAGGCACTAAAAAAGAAGATTACAAGAACATATAAACCCAATTGACGCAAAATCGACCACATGATATACTCCTTTTAATATAGACTTTATAGCAGTATATCACTTTTTAATATAAAAGTTATAATTTATACTTTTTTAAAAACGAGCAGATTTTTGTCTGTTTCTTCTCCAAACATAGATATATCAACTATATCAGTCAATACGAAACCAGAAATATTTTTAAAAAAAAGTGTAGAATGGTAATACTGTAAAATTTTACTGTGATATTTTTTATACTTCTTTTTCTTTTTTTTGAAAAGAGTTATATTGGTTGTTAACACATTATTTTCAAAATCAGCCTCAATACACAGAAATTTTTTGGGAGTTTCCTTTATAAATACTCCTGATGTTACCTCTTCAAAACCATAAAGAGTGTTTATGTCGGCAAGAAAATATCCGTCTTTTTTTAAAACTTTATGTAAATCATAAAAAAACTCTCTTAACTCTTTATCATCCATATAATTTAAAACATCACCAACAGCACAGGCCGCTTCAAAACTCTCTTTTTCCAACTCTTCAAGCTCAAGTTTTTCAACTTTAACACCAAGCTTTTTAGCTTTTTTCAACATTTTCTTACTTCTATCTATACCAAAAGCTTTATAATCTTCCGATTGTAGAAGTTTCAAAAATTTTCCGTTACCACATCCGATATCCAAACAACTCCTTACATGTAAAGAATTTAAAATATACAGATACTTTTCATATAACTCCTCATACTCTTCATAAAATCCTATAAGATGCTCTATTTTGGCATACAAATCAAGTGACTTCAAAACTATTCCTAATCTTTTTTATTAACTGATGTTACGCACCATATGATATGCATAGTGACTTTAGTGATGCTT
>CAYRRJ010000131.1:0-4828 GCA_964426645.1 uncultured Campylobacterales bacterium
CTATGACGAAAAAACTTTACATGTAAAGAGTGTTTGATAAATAGAAATATTTTGGTTTGAAATATTATAAACTGATGTTACGCACTATGCACTCTCTGTGAGAAACCTTTGCCTTGCACTAAAGCATCGCTAAAGTCACTATGTAATATCATGTGGTGCGTAAGTTTTTAATTTATCATTATGGATATATATGATACAATCATACGATTTTTAATATAGAGGATTTATATGTTATACGAAGATGAAGATGATATTTTTATGGGTTCTCCAAAGAGTAAATTTTTTGATGTTATGTTAAATGCAAACAGATCTCTGGTAGAAGGAACTGTTGAAAATATAGTTGACAGATATTCTGCTATGGAACTTTTGCTTGAAGAATTGATTGAAGATGAAAATGAGATTGAAAACAAAATCAATGACATACTGCTTAACAAAACAGATGAAGTCAGAAACAGAACAAACAGTCTATATATATCTGCGATGGGTGATGTTTTAACTCAGCATGAATAGTAAGGTTTTACTTCTTTTACCAATTTTGCTTTTTATACATCTATCTGCAAAAGAGAAGAAGAATTGGGATTTTGAGTATTTTTATAAACTCAAAAAAGATCAGTTTGCAAATATATATATAAACAGAAACGGGAGTGGTGACAAAACCAAAAGTAACTCATATCTTTTAAGTTTTAGATGGACCCTCTATGACGGGAGTAAAAATCTGATAGTTTTGTTAAATTATCAGGGATATCCGTATCAGTACTCACTAAGACGGGAAAGATTAAGAGACAGGATAGAAATACCTCTTTTATATAGAAGTAAAAATTATGTCAAAGATACATATGTGCTTATTGTTTTTTCAAACTTTAACAAAAAGAAAATGACAGCTGATTTTGATGTTTATATTAGAGATAGAAATAAAAAATTGTTAGTAGATTTTAAGAAAGGGAAGTAGTTTGTTACAAAAAGTTGAAGATTTAATGTTGGAAATGGTTTCATCATTGGGAGATGAATATATTGTCAAATTATTTGAAATGGTTCCTAAAGGGAAAAGGCTTCGTGCCAAACTGGTTCTCAAAATTGCAAAAGATAATGCAGAAGCATATAATCTGGCTGCTATTATCGAGCTGATACATGCTGCTAGTCTATTGCATGATGATGTAATAGATGATGCTATGCAAAGAAGAGGTAAAGAATCTATAAATGCTGTTTTTGGTAATAAAAGTGCTATTATGCTAGGAGATATACTTTACTCAAAAGCTTTTACCCAATTAACTTTTTTACCTCGGAATGTTGCTTTTTCTGTTTCAAATGCTGTTGCACTTTTGTCTGTAGGGGAATTGATGGATGTTGAATTATCCAAACAGTTTAATACGAATAAAGAGTTATATTTTGATATGATTTATAAAAAAACTGCTTCGTTGATAGAAGCGACTGCTTCGGCTGCAGCCATGTTGGCAGGAAGAGATTATAAAAAATATGAATTGTACGGTAGAAATCTGGGTTTGGCTTTTCAGATAATAGACGATGTTTTGGATATAACCCAAACTTCGGAACATTTGGGAAAACCTTCAATGCACGATTTTAAAGAAGGCAAAACAACACTACCTTATCTTTATATGTATGATAGAATGAGTGCAAACGATAAAGAAATTTTAGTAAAATTGTTTAAAAAAGATTTATCAAATGATGATAAAATATGGATTAGACTCAAGATGAAAGAGACAAAAGCTTTGGAAGATTCTATAAATTATGCTAAAAAACTTGGTAAAGAGGCTTTGGAAGCTATATCCGAAGAAGATGACAATGAGCTTGAAAAGGTTATAAAAGATATGATAGAGAGGGATTTTTGATGCACTATCTTACTCTCAGCTTTACCCATAAAAACACTGATATTGAAATCAGAGAAAAACTGGCTTTTAATAGTGATGAAAAATCAGAGGATTTTCAGAAAAAACTTGTAAATTTTAACAGCATAAACGAATCCATTATTCTCTCTACCTGTAATCGTGTGGAGATAATTCTAAGTGTAAGTAGTTGTGAAGATGCAATAGAATATGTCTTTAAAGAGCTTAGCAGATTTTCGGGTATATCTTTGGAGGAATTGGAAGGCAGAGGTGATATATATGAAGATAACGGAGCAATTCATCATCTCTTTTCTGTTATATCTTCTCTTGACAGTCTGGTTATAGGAGAAACACAAATAGTAGGACAGTTGAAAGATGCTTATCGATTTTCATATGAGAGAGGTTTTTGTGACCAGAAACTAAGTCGTGCCATGCACCATGCTTTCAAATGTGCTGCAGCTGTAAGGAGTTCGACAGATATATCAAAAAGTCCTATTTCAGTCTCTTCTGTTGCCGTTGCAAAGGCCAAAGAGATATTTGGCAATCTTGGTGGTTTTACATCTTTGCTTGTCGGTGCAGGTGAAATGAGTGAATTGGCAGCGAAGCATCTTATAGCACAAGGTGTCAATGTTATAATTATAAACAGAAGTATAGACAGAGCAGAAGAGTTGGCAGAAAGACTTGGAGATATGGCAACTGTTGCGTCTTACAGTAAACTTCCCGAACTTATAAACAGATATAGACTGCTTTTCAGTGCTACAGGGGCACCCCACACTGTTATAACGAAAGATATGGTTGAAGAGGTTAATTTTGAAAGATACTGGTTTGATATAGCAGTACCTAGAGATATAGAAGAGTTGGTTATGAAAAATCTTCATATTTTCGCAGTCGATGATCTTAAAGAGATAGTCACTAAAAATCTGGCACAAAGAGAAGAAGAAGCCAAGACAGCTTATTCTATAGTAGGTAAGGCTACAATAGAATTTTTTAAATGGTTACAGACACTAAGCGTCGATCCCATCATAAAAGAGATGAGAGAAAAAGCAAAAGAGTGCTCTTTGCGAGAACTTAACAGGGCGGTTAAAAAGGGTTATATAGATGAAGCTTACAGTGATGAAGTTATGAGTATTTTGCATCATGCTTTCAACGCTTTTTTGCATACACCAACAAAAAACCTGAAGGCAGTGGCTGAAAAGGCAGAAGCCGACACCATAGTTCAGGCTGTACAGTATATATTTGATATAAATGAAGAGAGTTCAAAGAAACTAAATATTTATAAATGTGAATACCAAATGGAGAATAATGCATGAGATTTTCAAAACTTTTTGTACCAACAACAAAAGAAGCACCGAAAGATGCAACTCTTCCTAGTCATAAATATCTGATAAGGGGAGGATTCATAACTCAAAGCGGAAGCGGTTTGTATAATTTTTTACCTCTTGGAAAGATTGTACTTGACAAAATAAGAGATATAGTAAAAGAAGAGATGGACAAATCTGGTGCAAATGAGATACAGATGGGTGTGGTTACAAATGCCGAGCTTTGGAAACAAAGTGGCAGATTTGATGTTTTTGGAAAAGAGTTGTTGAGATTTAAAGACAGAAAAAACAATGATTTTGTACTTGGTCCTACGCATGAAGAAGTTGTTGTGGACATAGTAAGAAACAGGGTCAGGAGTTATAAGCAATTACCTCTTCATTTATATCAGATAACTACAAAATTCAGAGATGAGGCAAGACCACGATTTGGACTCTTGAGAGGAAGAGAGTTTATAATGAAAGACGGTTATAGTTTTCATGACAGCTCAGAGTCTATGAAAGAAGAATTTGACCTTATGGAGAAAACATATTCAAAGATATTTGAAAGACTGGGACTTGATTTTAGGGCTGTTGATGCAGACAGTGGAGCAATAGGAGGAAGCGGAAGCAAAGAGTTTATGGTTTTAGCGGATAACGGAGAAGATGATATAGTAGTATGCAGCAAATGTCAGTATTCTGCAAATATAGAGGCTGCGAAGAGAGCCAAAAAAACTACTGATATCGAGCCTCCTGAAGCCAATTTTGCAAAATTCCATACCCCGACACCTGTTAAAGACAGCATAAATCATATAGCAGAATTTTTTAAAGTTGATAAATTTTATACTATCAAATCCGTAATTAAAAAAGCTGTCTATCCGGATGGAGAGAGGATAGTTGCATTTTTTGTAAGAGGAGATGATACGCTTCAGGAAACAAAAGCACAAAATGCATGTGGAGCACTGGAGCTTTTGGATGCAAGTGAAGAGGATGTTAAAAAAGCCGGGCTTATACCGGGTTTTTGTGGGCCTATAGGTTTACCTGAAAATACAGAATTTTATATAGACAGTGAATTAAAAGAAGAAAAAAATCTTATATGTGGAGCAAATGAGGAAGAGTATCACCTGGTTGGTGTCAGTATGTTTAACTTCAAAGATGACAGATATAAAGATTTGGTACAGGTCTGTGAAGGTGATTTGTGTCCTCATTGCGGTGAAAAGCTTACAATTACCAAGGGTATAGAAGTAGGGCATATCTTTCAACTTGGACAAAAGTATGCAAAAGCCATGAATGCAACTTTCCTGGATAAAAATGGGAAAGCCCAACCATTTTATATGGGTTGTTACGGTATAGGAGTAAGCAGACTTGTTGCAGTTATGATAGAAGCAAGCTATGATGAGAAAGGATGTATCTGGAACAAACAAACAGCTCCTTTTTTGCTTGATATAATCATCTCGAATATTAAAGATGAAAATCAGGTTGAATTTGCAAACAGTATATATGAAGAGTTAAAAGAAAAAGGAATAGAGGTTATTCTCGATGACAGGAATGAGAGATTTGGTTTTAAAATGGGAGATTTTGAACTAATAGGGTTTCCATATGCCCTTATAGTTGGAAAAGGATTAAAGAATGACGAGGTTGAAGTAGTTGAGAGAAAAACACTTGAAAAGAAAATCGTGAAAAAAGAGAAAG
>CAYRRJ010000132.1:0-4816 GCA_964426645.1 uncultured Campylobacterales bacterium
CTTCAAGCTCCGATTTTACTCTCTAGCCTCACTCTTGGGTCTTTGAAAAAGACAAAAGGCACTATTGTAAACATCTCTTCTATTGAAGCCACTAGAAACTCCAAATTTTCGGCACTCTACAGTGCTACAAAAGCGGGACTTAGGAGTTTTTCTTTATCACTTTTCGAGGAAGTTAGAAAATCCGGCGTAAAAGTTATCAACATCAATCCCGACATCACCAAAACGGAATTTTTTGATGATTTGAAGTTCGAGCCAAGTGATAATCCTCAAACATACATCAACCCTGAGGATTTAGCGGGGGAGATTTTGCATATAATTGACTCTGCGTTTGTAACGACGGATATCACTATAAGACCACAAAGATTTGCCATAAAAAAGAAATCCGGAAAATGAAAATATTCATAATTTTGATTTTTTTTACGGGTTTTATACTTGCAAAAAGCCAACTTCAGGAAGTAATAGACAAAACTCCTGCTTACTCTAAAATAGAATTGCCAAACGGAGTGTTTCAAGCTCCTATTTTCATAAACAAACCTCTTATCTTAAAAGGTTCAAAATATACCGTAATACAGGGCAATGCCAAAGGAACCCTACTGCATATAAAAGGCTCAAATATAACCATAGAAAACATAACATTTAAAAAAAGCGGAGATCAAAGATACAGTCTGGATAGTGCAATTCGTATAGACGGTAGCAGTAAAATAAGAGTAAAAAACTGTAAATTTGAAGAAGTTCTTTTTGGTGTTATATTTTATGACAGTTTCGATTCTGTGATAGACAACAGTACTTTTAAATCTTACAAAGAACCGATAGCAGACAATAGAGGTGATTCCGTAAGATTATGGAATTGTAAAAATATAACCATAAAAGATAACAATATATCAAACAGCAGAGATATCTCCATAAATAGATCTAAAAATATAACAATTAAGAACAATTATGAAAAAAACGGAAGATACGGGATTTTGATCAATATGAGCAAAAATATTAATGTGGAAAGAAACAAAATACTCTCTAACTATGTCGGAATCATGTGTGAAGGAAGTGCCGATATAAACATAACCAAAAACAACATAATAAAATCACATTTATCGACCGGCACGGGAATTATGCTCGCAGGAGGCAAAAATATACATATAACTCTTAACAAAATCAAAAGCCATGCTCAAGCTATTTATGTAAGTACCACTTCGGCAGAACTGGGTATGAGAAGATACATAGAATTTAATGACATTTCTAACAATAATACGGCATTTCATTTTTATCAAACCATCAAAAACAACACTATTAAAAACAATAATATAATAAACAATTTGGATGATGTCGTAAAAGATGTAAGAGGAGGAAAATATTTCGAAAATGATATAAAATTGAATTTTTGGGACAGAAACAAAGGATTTGACAGAAATAAAGACGGAATAAGTGATACCCCTTATTTAGTAATGATATATGCAGATAAATTGTGGCAATTCAATCACAAACTAAAACTGTTTTACGGTACTCCTCTCTTAAGTATAGTAGATTTTATAGAAAAGTTGGCTCCTTTTAGCGAACCCGTACTTTTAATGAAAGACTCAAGTCCTATGATTACTCCTATTTCTCTGGATGCAGGCACTTTATAAATTCATTAACTTCATGAGTATAGTTTATAATATGTAGATTTACAACACTGTTTTTCAAACCTGTTGCATCGTTTTCACTACCATATATAAAGGCATCCAATGCTATATAGAAATTATCAAGATGAAGCTGTGTATATTCCGGTACCATCTTGTATCCGTAAGCATCTCCGTCCCACTTAACCCACAAATTACCCAAATCGTCGTTTAACTCATTTGCCAAATCTTCAACAGGGTCCTGATAAAGTTTTATAACAGCAAAATCAATCTCATCTATTTTATGATTTTTATTTACATGTAACTTCCAAACACCGTTTTCTTTTGGATAGTAATAGTCTTTTAGCTTAACAAAAGAATCTCTTTTGAGATAATAGATACTGCCCTGTATATCATAAGCTTGAAAATCTTTAAATATTTTTATATCTTTATCAAGATAACTCTTCAGAGAATCACCCAAAACATCTTTTAACTCTTCTGAAGCAGTAGGAAAATTTTTATAATTATACTCATCATTACAATCATTCGCAACAGAAAACGAAAATATTACCAAAAACAGTATCAAATATTGCATATTAACTCCTTAAGAGTTATTCTACAATATTTCCTAAAAAAATCAACTAAACTTTACTCTATTTCTACCTGCCTTTTTTGCATTATACATATTGTTGTCAACTCTGCTGACCAAACTTTGTGCATCATCACCATCTTGGAATTCACTCACACCAAAACTACATGTAAAATGCTTCACTATTTTAAAAACATGCTTTTCAATAGATACCCTGATTTTTTCTGCCAATTTAACAGCTTCATCAAGATTTGTTTCAGGAAGTATTATTAAAAACTCTTCTCCTCCCCATCTTCCAAAAATATCACTCTCTCTAATCAGTTTTGAAACAACATTGGTAAGCTCTTTGAGAACTATATCCCCTACTCTGTGTCCGTATGTATCATTTATGTTTTTAAAGTGGTCAATATCAAAAAAAATAACACTGAATTTTCTGCCATATCTTTTTGATATCTTAACCTGTTCATCCAAAGATATATCTATTTTGTGCCTGTTTAGTATGGATGTCAATTTATCTATAGTAGCCAGTTTTTCCAACTCCTCTTCAAGTAAAATTCTTTTACTTATCTCTTTTTTCAGATAAACAGTCCAACCAAACAAAACAAGAACCAGAACCAAAGCTGAAAAAACTACTCCAAAAAGATATTCTCTAGTGTATCCTTGTTGATAATTCACAGAAAGATATTTTTTATAAATTTCATCTCTTTGCTCCTGCGTTATCAAGTCAATAGCTTCATTGATGACAGGTAAAAGCATTTGATACTCTTTTCTCAACATAATCCTGACATCAAAATCTATAGGTATTTCTCCTGCTATCTTTAAATTGGCATACTTGTATTTGTTGATAGCATATGCACAGACGGGAAAGATATCCACCATAGCATATACTTTTTCATCACTTACAGCTTTCAAAGCTTCATAGCTATTTTTGACTTTATAAAACTTCAAATCAGGATATCTCTCTTTTAATATTTTACAAACACTGTATTCTTTGCCAACAGCAATTTTTTTGTTTGCCAAAAGCTTTATATCAGGTACAAATCCTTTATCATTTCTAGTAACAATGGCTATCTTGAAACTAGCATAGGGTTTTGAAAAAACAACAAAATTTTTATCTCTAAATACATCTGATGTTGCCAAAGTCAAATCCGCTTTTCCACTCTCTATTTTTTTTAGCACATTCTCCCACCTGTCAGTCACTTCACAACTGCTTTTGATACCGGTTTTTTTCTTTATGATATTCCAAAAATCTATACCTATCCCTCCTATTCCGTTTTCCTTTTTAAGATTAAATGGTTCCCATGTAGTAGTTGATATGCATTTTAAAATATGATTTTCTATAAACTCTTTTTCTTTTTTACTCAAACATACATCAGGAACTATAAAAGTTGAAATATCTACGGATTTGTCAATCTGATTGGAAAGAAGATAGATATCCTGAATTCTATCCAGTCTGTTTTTACAAAATTTAAAATCTTTACTCATGTATTTTTTCAGTTTTACTGCTTCGTCTTTGAGTTTCTCATAAGTCATGTTTTGGGTGTTGTATTTTCTTTGTATCACCTTTATAGTTTCATCCAAATGTGAAAATGCGTATTTCCAACCCTTTATAGTAGCTCTTTTGAATTTTTCTACTCTTTTTGGATGGTTTTCAAGTTCATATTGTGAAGTAAATAAAATATCTCCATAAAAATCAAACCCGTAAATTTCCGGCTCAAACAGACTATATTTGATCCTTTTTTTGTGCAGATAGTACAATTCATCACTTTTGTAAACTGCAAAAATTTTTATTTTTCTGCCCAAATCTTCATAAGAGTAGATTTTATCCGCTATTTTAAGCTTTTCTATATCAATTTTGTTAGATTTGAATATTGCTATCAGTGTCGGATTTTTCATCACCATTCTATCCAGCACTATCTGTTTTTCCTCTATATCTTTCAAGCTCTTCACAGACAGATCCGTACTAACAATCGCTAATGGCGTCTTGTCCAAAATAGGCATAATTAATCTTATAGGAAAATTTTTCATACAGAAATATACAAGCAGACTGTCACTGATACCATAAGTTGATTTTCTGTTTAAAACATCTTCAACTACATCTATATTTTGGTTTAACTCTTTGATCCTAAGATTTAAACCTTCATTTTTATAAAAACCTTTCTCTTTTGCCATATAAAATCCGGCAAACTGAAACGAGTGTCTCCATTTTAATTGCAAAGAGATGTCTTCGTGTGATTTTAGGAGTGTAGAAAAAAAGAGAAATACAAGTAAAAATACCCGTAACATTTTGACTCCTCAGTACTAATGCTACATTAGATTATTTTAAATAAAACTTAATATGTACCCTTTTTATAAAATTTTTGTATAAAGTCTGATTACTACACAATGCCCTGATGTGCACATGTTACAATTATATAACAAATTCAAAGGAGTTTAAAATAAAGAAGAGTTATATATCTTTTATGTTTTCTATAAATTTCAGAGGATTTACAGTTTTTCCATATACGACTATACCAAAATGAAGGTGAGGACCCGTAACTCTGCCACTTTTGCCGCTGTAACCGACAATTTCACCCTTTTTCACAAAATCTCCTCTTTTTTTGACTAATTTGCTTAAATGGTAGTAGCAACT
>CAYRRJ010000133.1:0-4807 GCA_964426645.1 uncultured Campylobacterales bacterium
AATATATTTTTCTATTTTTTTATGCAATGTTTGATTTTTCTTTGATATAACCTTTTTAATTTCATCAATATATATGCCACATCCTATAATCCAGTGCCACTCCTTATATGATTTTACATAACTGAGTTTTTTTGTGCTGATATTACTATCCTCTTTTGGATAGTAAAATTCAAAAAAACTACCGTTTGGATTTTTAATAGCCAGTTTTACAATTTTTTGAACATAGTATATACCTTGCTTGTTCCTTTTATCTGTGTCATCTTTTCCAATTTCATTTTTTCTAAATGGGTGTGCTACTAGTTTATTCGTATTTGTATATATCCAAAAGTAGTTATTGTTACCAAATCTGACTAACTCTATCCATCTGGCAATAGCATTTTTAAGATCAGATAGAATATAAAAAATATCTTTTTTCATAATAATAACTATCTTTTTTGAAGGAATATATTTTAAAAGATAGAGAGTTGTTTCATCTCTTAAAATGAAAAACTCTTTTTTTTGATTAGATTTTTTTAGTATTGAAGATTCAAAAAATACATCCTTATCTTTATAAATGATTTTTTTATCATAATTATAAATGATAAAATCGGTATTGTCATTTGAATTTTGATAGATATATTTCATATATTCAGAAGCATTGGCTTGTTGTATCAATTTTGAAAAAGCTTTCATATTTATTTTCATATCTTTTTTTATATTGTTTAGTATCAGATTTTTTTGATATTCTATATATTTGAAGATATTATTCATCTCACTGATAAGTGTCATTTTTTGTTTTTTAATATAGTTGTTTTCCAACTCTTTGCTCTCTTGTTCATAATAGTTGTTTTGTGTTTTTATAAATGTGTAAAGGAGTATGGAAATAAGTGTTACGATGGTAAAAATAGGAGTAAAAATGATAAGTTTTGGTATATTTTTTTCAGAAAAAAGCAATTTAAAGCTCCCATATTGTAAGCTATCTAATTAGCAGATAATATTATAGCAAAATCATTTTATAATTTATGTCTCAATAAAATTTTGCTAAAGTGCAAATTTATATGTGATAAGAAGGTAAAATAGAAATATTTATGAATTTATAACAAACTCTTTTATTGTTTTTATTTTATTCATTTCTTTAAGAGTTTCGGCTTTTTTTAAATCAACTATTTCTATAGCTCTTCCTACCAAAGCCAGAGCCTCTTTAGCTTTTTCCAAATCGTTGAACTCAGGTAATTCTTTTATAAGGGTTGATATAGCTGTTATATCTTCCTGTATAACAGCTATTTTTAACTTATTCAGCCATTTCAAGATTTGTCTCTTCTTTCCAAGCTTCAAGAAGTTCTTTTGTTACATGTAAGACTTGGTCAAGTTTTTGTATATCATCATTTACATTTGCATCAACAAGAGTTTTTATCTGGTGTATATAGAGTCCCGAAAGATAATGGGATATATCTCCTGCATTATAATCAAGAGAGTTTAAAAGTTCTGAAAATATAGCTACTGTTCTGTTGATCCAGTATGTTTTTTTCTCTTTGTCTCCTAGTTCTATAGCTCTTTTTGCCTGTGAAGTAAATCTTAAAATTCCTTCATACAGCATTTGTATGAGTTTTTCTGAGGACTCTATGGATATGTTGTTTTGTGAATATGTTGAATAAGCTAAATTTGGGCTCATGTCTTTTCCTTTATTTATTTGTTCCGTATATTGACTGTGAAATTTGCATAGATAGTGATTTAAAAGAAGCATTTAACTGACTTATTATCTCGTCGTAAGCAGCAAATTTGGCAGCCATTGTTTTGTACTTGTCGTCAAGTCTTTTTATACTTGTTTCTTTGTCATTTTCGAGTGTATCATGAGAACTCGAAAGTTGATTTGCAAACAGAGTCAAAACTCCTTTGTCTTTGTCTATATATGAGTTCAAAAGATTGTTAAAGTTGGTAAAGTATCCTTTCTCTTCATCAGATCCTTTAAAAAAATCTTCTACATCTTTTGGATTATCAGAAAGCTTTTTATCTAAAGCTGAGGAATCAAACTCTAGCAATCCTGCATCATTCATAGTGACACCATACTCTGAGAGACTTCTACCGTGCGAATCTACACTTAAAAGCTGTCTTCTTATATCTGATTGTAATGATTTTATCTCACTTGAGTTTTGAAATGTTCCTGCTGTTTTTGTATCAGGGTCATATTTCGTTGATTCGGCAAGATTGTTCATTAGTTCATTATATTTGTCAACAAAAGATTTGACACTGTCAGTTATGATGCTGGTATCTTGTTTAATAGAGATATTTGATTCTCCCTGGTCTTTCAGCTCTATTTTGACTCCGACAATAAGATCATCTATTGTGTTGCTGTTTCTGATGATTTGTATGCCGTTATATTTGAAATCGGCATCTGTAGCAGTTTGTATATGGTTTGCATTGTCATCAAGTCCCAAATCACTTACAGCACTGCCGTCAGAACTTATGGTTATAGCATTGTTGGTACCTGTATCTGTGGATTTCAGTATAAGTCTGTAAGGATTGTCTCCACCCACATTTAAAAGAGAAGCTGTTACTTTTCCTTCTGTAGCATCATATATTTCATCTTTAAGGCTTTTAAGTGTGGTTTGTGAATCTACGGTTATTGTATAATCTTTGCCATCTACATTTATCTTTATAGTATCTTGAGTATCTGTAAATGTACTGTCTTCTTTTTCATATTTATTACTTTGATAGATATCTTGTTTTGCTATAGTTGTTACATCAATGGAAAAATCTTGAGGCATAACACCTGAGCTTGCTGTTACGCTTACATTGTCAGAAGTTGAACTGGCAGTAGTCTTCAGATAAGTCATATCATCAGCCAAAGTACTTGTAAAAGACTTTAAAGAAGCGGTCATTGTTGTCAATACACTAAGATCTTTGGTTTGTGTTTCATTTTCACTTATTTTATTGTCAATGGGAGCAATTATAGCTTTTTCATCAACTTGTCTTAATTGGTCTATAACATCATAACTTAGTGCACCGTCACTTCCAAGTCCTAAAGAACTTATGGTTGAGTCAGCCATTTTTTACCCTTTTTTGTCAAATATCATACCTACTATCTCTTTCATTCTTTCAGATAGTTTCATAGCTTCTTCACTAGGTATTTTTCTGATTATTTTTCCTGTACTTCTTTCCATGACATCAACGAAAAGAGTATCTATTTTATCGTTAAATCCAAATTTTACATTTGTATCCAACTCTTCCATCTGTTTGTTGAGATTTTTAACAGTATTATCAAGAGATTTTTTTATCTCTTCTTTGTCAAGCATTTGGTCTTTTTGTGTTTTTGCACTTTCGTGTGACTGTTCAACAGCTCTTGTTTGTACTTTTGCCGTATCTACAGTTGGTGTGCTTTGTTGTTGAGCCACCTGTTTGCTTGTTGTACTAAATACATCCATATTTGTGTCCTCCTTGACTTGTATCTTGTTTTTAATATCGGAGAAAAAATTTTTTTCTTTAGAGTTTTTTTTATAAATAGTATGTTAGTATGTCAGCAAGGTTTTTTAGGAGTTATAAATGAGAATTTCATTGGTTTGCCAATCTTTGCTTTTAACGAGGGCATTGGAGATTTTTTTAAAAGATTATATTGTTCCTTATAAAAAGAGCGATTTTGTTATAACAGACAGAAAGTTGGATTTGAAGAAACCACAGTTTATAATTTCCAATGAAAAAGGAAATTTAGAGGCCCCTTTTTTAAAATCTTCTCTTATGATAGAGTTGGATAAATTTTATATAAATAATGTGAAAAAAGAAGGGAGTGAAGCTTTTCAAAAGAAAGAGATAGATTTTGAAACTCTTGAAGTAAAGATAGGGCATATTACTGAAAAGTTCAGACAGGAACTGGTAAATACAATAAAAGAGTATTATGAAAACTAGAGAGTTAACTACATATATAGCTGCTGGAAAATATAAAGGTAAAAGGTTGCAACTACCATCTTTAAGCAGTACCAGAAGTACAAAATCCATATTAAAAGAATCTTTTTTTAATACTGTTCAATTTGATATTGTAGATGCAGTTTTTGTAGAAGTTTTTGGAGGTAGTGGTTCTATGGGTCTGGAAGCTGTCAGCAGAGGTGCAAAGGCAGCATATTTTATAGAAAAAGACAGAGATGCTTACAGAGTTTTGAAAAAGAATTGTGAGGATATAGATAAAAATAAAACATATCCTTTTTTAGGAGATAGTTTTGATTTTTTTAATATTTTGCTTGATAAAATAGATGAAAAGGCCTATTTCTATTTTGATCCTCCTTTTTCGATAAGAGAAGGAATGGATGATATATATGAAAAAGTTTACAATCTTATATATTCAATTCCGGAAGAGAAAGCAGAGTTGATTGCAATTGAACATATGAGTACAAAAAACATGCCTGAAAGAATAGGTATATTTACTATTAAAAAAACAAAAAAATTCGGTAAAAGTTCAATCTCTTACTATGGAACATAAATTGCTTTCTATTTTGCAAATATGCAAAAAGGATAGCAATGAAAAAGCTTATAGCTTTTCTTTTTATAGTTTTGAATTTTTTATATGCTGAAAAGATTGATGAAATAGCAAATATTATAGGTGTCAGAGAGAATCAGCTTATAGGTTATGGGCTTGTTGTAGGTCTTAATGGAACAGGTGACGGTTCATCTTCAAAATTTACACTTCAATCTCTTTCCAATTTGCTTCAAACGGTAAATGTGAAAATAAAACCTGCAGATATAAAATCAAAAAATATTGCAGCAGTTATAGTAACTGCAAAACTTCCTCCTTTTGCCAGGCAGGGGGACAAATTGGATGTTACCATATCTTCCATAGGAG
>CAYRRJ010000134.1:0-4800 GCA_964426645.1 uncultured Campylobacterales bacterium
CAACAAATTGCATTTTAATTCTCCCTTTTTGATAATTTTACCGCTAAAATTCCATATCCCATTACAGTAATCATTGGAAATAAAGAGGCAAATGCTATAAGTCCGAAACCATCTATCAATGGACTTCTTCCTTCTATGTTTTGTGCCAATCCCAATCCCAAAGCAGCTACTAGCGGTACTGTAACTGTAGAAGTAGTAACACCGCCACTGTCATAAGCAATAGGAATGATATATTTTGGTGCAAAATATGTCATGATAATAACCAAGATATATCCTGCTATGATATAGTAGTGAATAGGGTCACCATGTACAATCCTGTATGCTCCCAAAGATATACCTATAGCGACACCTGTAGCTACAAATATTCTCAAAGTTGTACTTTTTATATTTCCCTCGCTTACTTCACTGGCTTTTAATGCTATGGCTATGAGGGCTGGTTCGGCCATAGTGGTTGAAAAACCTATCATAAAACCAAACAGATATATATAAAATACATTTGAAGTTTTTGTAAGAGAAAGAGCAAGGTTTTCTCCTATAGGAAAAAGACCGAGGTCAAGTCCCAGTATAAATGCATATAATCCTATTATAACCAGTCCTGTACCAATACTGACTTTTAAAAGATGAGGTATGGGTTTTTTTATAATTATATATTGAAAAAATCCTATTACTAAGAGTATAGGGATAACATCTTTGGCAACATTTAAAAATTCTATAAACATATTCCATGGCGTAAATCTGCTCTCTTGCTGTACAACTTCTATTATATCTGTAGTTGTTTTTAAGGTGGTAGAAACATCAATAAGATTATATACTACTATACCGTACAGTTGAACAAATATCATAGGAGTTAAAGAAGCAAAGGCTATAAGACCAAATCCATCAATTGCGGGATTTCTACCCTTTATACTGGATGCAAGTCCAATCCCAAGAGCTGCTACTAAAGGAACCGTAACGGTAGAAGTAGTAACTCCTCCGCTGTCATATGCCAGACCTATTATCTGCGAAGGAGCAAAAAAGGTTATAATTACTACTATGATGTACCCGCCTATGATGTAGTAGTGCATAGGATGACCAAGAAGGATTCTTAAAACTCCCAAAGTTATAGCAGATCCGACTGCAAAAGCTACGGTAAGTCTGAGGTAAAAGGCATCGATTCTTCCTTCGCTTATAAGTGCGGCTTTGTTTGATATGGCTATCAGAGCCGGTTCGGCTATAGTGGTGGAGAATCCAAAAGCCAAAAGAGACTTCCCTTTTTGGCAAAATCATTTGCTAAGTTTTCTCCAACGGGGAATATACCAATTTCAAGTCCTCTTATAAAAACAGCAAGACCCAAAGCTACTATAAACAATCCAAGTATTATAGAAAAAATATTTGTGGGTATTTTTTGTATAATCAAAGCTTGAAAAAAAGTGACGACTATAATGATAGGGATCAGGTCTTTTGAGGAATTTTTGAAATCATTTAAAAATACAAAAAAAGAGTTTTTTATCAATTTATATCCTTTATAAGCTTGATTTCAAAACTCTTGGGATGTTCTTTTACAGAGATACTTCCTTTGTGTGCTCCTATGATTTGCAAAGAGAGTGCAAGTCCCAATCCATTTCCCTTGGTTTTTGTTGTTTTGAAAGGTTCAAAAAGAATATTTTTGTCTTCTATATTTTTTCCGCTGTCCTCTATATCAAATATATGATATTTTTTATCTTCTCTGTAGCTTATTTTAATGAGACCGTTCTCTTTTTCATCATCTTCAATAGCATCAATGGAATTAAAAATAAAATTTTGAAAAACCAGAGAAAGTAGTTCAAAATCTCCTTTGATTGTTTTTTCCGGTATCTCAAACAAAAACTTTATCTCTTTGGAGTATGTATAGTATGATATGGAATTTTCCAAATCATCTTTTAGTATTGAAAGAGAAAAATCTTCAAAGTTAACACTCAATCCTTTGGTAAAGAGGAGCGTTGCTTTTATAATCCTTTCAACTCTCCATATAGATTTTTTTATTTCCAGCACAATAGGTTTGGTTTGTGTATCTACTCTTTTAAAGAGTGTTGAAGCCAGAAGAGATACGGAGCCTATGGGATTTCTTATCTCATGGGAAAGATGAGCTGCAACTTGTCCCATAGAGATAAGTCTTTCTCCTCTTTTTTGCTCGGTAATATCTGTAGCACTTATTATTGTTTTGTCATCCAGTTTTTTTATTTTTACCAAAAAAAAGAGTCCTTTGTAGTTTATCTCCTCCTGCTTTTTGTTTTGCAGTATCAAATCCAGCAGTCCTTTGTATGATTTGGCTTCGCTGTTTTGTAAAAATATATTTGATTCTTTATCCAGTACCCATAGTGCATTTGGCTGTACTTCTATAATCTGTTTTATAAAATTTTGTAAAGAGGTGTATGATTTGTTGAGATTTTTATACTCTTCTTCTATAACATAAGTTTGGTTTATCAAGTCTTCCAAACCCTTTTTAAAAATCTCTTTCTCTTTTGCACTGAGAGAATTCAGCAAAGTTTCATCTATCATAAAAGTTCCTCAAAATCCTTTAACTCGTAAAGTGATATATTATCATATTTTTTGGAATATAACTCTTTTGAATATCCGCTTTTTGAAAAAAGTGCAAATTTGTCTATTTTAAGATTTGCCTTTTTACATTTGTTTTGTAAAGAGTTTAGGATATTTTTACAGATTTTATGATTTTTCCATTTGGCTTCACCGGCTATTTTGATATTTTCACTTATAAAAAGCAAATCTATTTCCATATCTTTATCCCAATATCCTCCATATGAATAGATTTGTTCGTTTTTGTATTTTTTTGCTATTAGGAAATTGGAAAGATTTTCAAATTCCAAACTTGTAAATCTGTCTATATTGGAAATTATATTACCGCTTGTTATTTGTTTTGAATTTGAGAGATTTGGAGCTATAAAAACAAACCAGAATCTGGTAAAATTGTTTTGAAAGTATATTTTATCCTGTATTTTATATCTTCTCAAAGATTTTTTCAAAGGTTTTTTCCCATCTCTGAGGGGCTTTTCTCTGCTTTTTTCTTTTTTTATAATTTTCATATCAAACAACTCTTTATATAAACCTCGGGCTTTTATTTGGGAAAGATTTTCTTTATTGTAAATGGTATGGTTTTTTCTGTCTCCGATTGCCAGTCTTGTCAGGATTTTTTCAAAGTCTTTTTGGATTGAAAGGATTTCAGAATATCTGAAATGGTTTTTTAATATATCTATTTTATCTATGATTTCTGTTTTAATTGTTTCTTGAAGCGTTTTGTTTAATTTTAAATCATTTATATAAGGATAACCGCTGAAAATAGAATAGTGGATTATCAAATCTTCTATATCAAGATAAGGAAATTTTTTGTGAAACTCTTTAAAAGTCATAAAAATATTTTACAAAAATAGAGAATAAATAGCAAGAGATTTGGTTTTTTGGTAAAAAAATGCCTATTGACGAAAAAAATATTAGATTATTCATCAAATATATTAATTGATTTTTAAAAAATCATTAATATATTCTTAAAGCAGTTACAAAATGATACATTGTTAAGAAAAATATTAAAATAACTCTTTTTTATCTGTTATTTGCCTTTACTTCTGTTAAGATTAGTTTTAATTATATTAAATCTATATAACATTTGTTTTTGGGGAGGGGGTGTTATGAGAAGAGAGAAAGCTATAAGTGTGGATGTACTTGTTGTAGGAGGTGGAATTTCCGGTTTGAGTACGGCAATACATCTGGCTGACAAATTAAAAAAATCAAATATCAACAAAAGGATAATGGTTCTGGACAAGGGTGCCGAGATTGGTTCTCATATACTTTCCGGTGCTATTATAAAAACTGATGTTTTAAAAAAACTTTTGGATAAAGACGAGTATGAAAATTTACCATTTGAATCTCAGGTAACAGAAGATAAAACTCTGTTTTTAAAAGAAGAAAGTTTTATCTCTTTCCCTTTTTCTCCTCCTTATATGGATAATAAAGAAAACATGATAATATCTTTGGGAAAAGTTTGCAGATATCTTGAAAAGTTAGCTCAAAAGAGAGGTATAGAGATATATTCTGGTTTTTCTGTTTCAGATATAATTTATGAAGATGAAAAAATAGTTGGCGTAAAAACTATAGATACAGGATTGGATAAAGAGGGCAGAAGATTAAAAAATTTTCAAAAAGGTGATGAGGTAAAGGCCAATGTTGTTATTTTTGCCGAAGGAAGCAGAGGATCTCTTGTAAAAAAGGTAAAAGAAAAATTTAATCTTAGAAAAGGGAAAGAGCCTCAGGTGTATTCTTTGGGAATAAAAGAGATATGGAATGTTCCTGAAGGAAGGATAAAAGAGGGAGAAGTGTATCATACTATGGGATATCCTCTTGATATAAGTGAAGAGTTTGGAGGAGGTTTCATATATGGGTTGAAAGAAAACAGGATAGCTCTGGGCTTTGTGGTTGGTTTGGATTATAAAGATCCTACTCTTAATCCTCATGCTCTGATGCAGATTTGGAAACAGCATCCTTTTGTAAAAAATTTTATAAATGAAGGCAGTTTGGTGGAATTTGGGGCAAAAACCATACCTGAAGGAGGTTGGAACTCCATATCCAAACTCTATGGAGATAACTTTTTGATTGTCGGTGACAGTGCCGGATTTGTTGCTATGCCGGCATTGAAAGGAGTTCATCTTAGTATAGTGTCTGCTATATGTGCAGCTGAGGCATTGGAAGTTGCATTTAAAGAGAATGACTTTAGTGAAAACAGACTCTCTTTATATAAAGAGTATATAGATAATTCCAAGATAAAAGAGACGT
>CAYRRJ010000135.1:0-4798 GCA_964426645.1 uncultured Campylobacterales bacterium
TATGATATCAAAAGTATCCATGGAAATCTAGAACAATGGGAGAGAGATGAAAGACTTATAGAGTTCAAAAATGGCTCTATAAATATCCTTGTAGCAACAGACTTGGCATCAAGAGGTTTGGATATAGATGATATAGAGATGATAATCAACTATGAAATGCCGCATAAAGAGGAGACTTATATACATAGAATAGGCAGAACCGCCAGAATGAACAAAAAAGGAGTAGTCATCAACCTTTTAAATAACATACCAAATTATTTAAAAACAGTAGATGAATTTTCCTTACATGTAAAGAATAATCCATCTTATCGCTCTTCAATGCAAACTTTATGTATAAATGGAGGGAAAAAATCAAAATTAAGAGCAGGAGATATACTTGGTGCCTTGGTTAAAACTGCCAAGATAGAACCATCTTTGATAGGCAAGATTATAATTCAAGATGAAGTTTCCTATATAGCTATCAATAAAACAGTTTTTAAAAAAGCTTACGATAATCTAAAACACAGTAAAATAAAAAATAAGGAATTTAAAATATGGAAACTATAATCAAAAAAATAACAATAATTACTATATTGCTTTTTTCTGTCTTTACTTTCGAATTATCCGCAAAGAGTATAAATGATATCAATTTGCCAGATACCATTTTAAACCCCCAATTGATACTAAATGGTGCCGGAGTTAGGAGTAAGTTTATATTTGACCTGTATATAGCTGGATTATATCTCCAAAAGCCAAATAAAAATGCAAATGAAATCATAAATGCAAACAAACCAATGGCTATAAAACTATATATAACTTCATCTCTCATAAGCAGTGATAAAATGAAAAATGCCACTATAGAAGGATTTGAAAAATCTACAAAAGGAAATCTAAAACCTTTACAAAAAGAGATAGATGAGTTTCTATCTGTTTTTAAAGAGGATATAAAAGGTGGAGATAAATATACATTCTTATATACTCCTAATGATGGATTAAAAATATATAAAAACGGTAATCTAAAATCTACAATAAAAAGTTTGGATTTTAAAAAAGCCCTCTTTGGTATCTGGCTATGCGACGAACCTGCACAAGAAAGCTTGAAAAAAGAGATGCTTGGACTTTAACACATCTCTTTTTTAGGCTAAAGTAGTTGCAACGCAATCCTCTTTTGTTTAAAGAGGATTGGGCTATACCTTTGTTTTTTTTGCAAACTCATAAACATCTTTTTTTCTCAAATCACCGTTATATACTACCGTGGAAGGGTCTATCTTGGTAGTATCTCCTTGAAGTACTTTAGGTACGGCTTCACTGTTTTCAAGCATTTTGATATGTCTTTCAAGCTCATCTTCTGAATAACTCATCTGCATATCTGCTGCCAAAACATTTGGAATCGCTTCTATAACTTTTAGCTTTTCCAACTCTTCTGATACATCCTCTCCCTCTATCGTTATAATTATTCTTCCCTTCTCATCATGAAAGTGATAATCACACACTTCACACTCTTTAAGACTCTCTACCACATTTTCCAAGTTTTCAGGCAGACACTGTACTACTATACTCGATATATTCATTTTATTACTCCGTTAAATTCCAAAATTTTATCTTATCTCTATTTGTTGTTATAACTCTGCTATTATCCAAAAACTCTATATTTGATATAGGACTTTTATTTCCTCTTAATCTATACAAATTCTCTTTTGTAGATATATTGAAAATAGTTATGTTGTTTTTAGAATCACTTGCATATCCTCCAAATTTTCCATCAGGACTCACACCTACACTATAGACGATAAAATCACTCATCTTGTGATAAGCCAAAGAGCCGTCATCTCTATATACACCACACCTTCTATCTTTACTGGCAACTACTATCGTATGTGCTTTATAAACTATCTGATATGAGTTATCCAGATTTTGACCTTCAAAGATTTTCAAAACATTTCCATTTGAAGTATCCACTACTTTGACACTCCCACTCTCATCTGTCAAAAACATCTTTTTTCTATCTTCACTCAAAACAAAATCGGAAAATTTTGATTCTGACACTTGATTGGAATATACAAATTTCCTATCTTTTAAATCATAAAGTTTTACTTCTGAACCCAAAAGTGCCAATATAACTCTATCTTCGGATATAAACTTGGCTTTTATGATGGCCATCTCATCTTTTTTATCAAATACAAGACTCTTTTTTCCATTTTCATACAAATAAACTCTGCTAAATCCTCTCTCTCCTTGAGAAACAAAAAGCAATCTATTCCCCTCTTTATCAACAGAAAAAATCTTTACATCACTAAGCTCACCAAAAAAATCTTTTATCTTTTCAAACCTGATATCTTCTATCTTTTTTCTACTTTTTAAATCAAATATATTTACTATACTGCTATCAGTCGCTGTATAGATTTTGCCATCTTTTATAAGCATATCTTCTACTACGCCATCTGCCCTAATAACAATCTCAGGTTTTAACTCTTTTGCAAAAAGGGATAAAATAACAAAAGCAAATATCAAAACTACTCTACTCATCCCATCGCCTCTTGATTATATCTTCTTTGATACTCATCCATTTGCATTCTCACCTCTTCCATGTGAGCTATCGTAACATTTTCATCCCTTTTCCAAACGACCTCTATATCTCCACCGTAATCATCACCCATCTGCTCAATAGCATCTTCATATTCACTCATACTATTACACATAGCTTTACGATTATCAAGAGTATCAACCAACTCTATATACCATCCACCTATTCCATTCTCTTTTATAGTTGATAAAAATTTAACTGCCATCAACAACTCCCTTCACACTTATAGCCCTTACAGGACACGCACTTACACAAAATCCGCAATTTGTGCATTTTTCATAATCTATCTCCGCTCTAAAAAGAGCTAAAAACTTAACAGCATCATCCAAGCAGATATCTTTACAGCTAAAACACATCGTCTTATTCCAACTAAGACATTTTGTTATATCGATTGTAACTTTAGCATTTATCAATCTTCTATTATTTATCTCCAACACACCAAACTCACAAGCCTTTGCACACTCATCACAATATGTACATCCTCCATTACCAAAGTCAAGCTTTGGTAATTTATCATCTTGGATAACAATAATCTCTTCAGGACAGCACTCTTTACAGACTCCTTTACATGTAAGACATTCACTCTCAAAAAGAGATATATCTTTATAGTAAGGAGGTCTTACAGCGACCTCCTTACTTTTTTGATGAATAAAAGAGTTAAAAAACTCTCTTCTTGTTTTCATCATTTTACAGTATTTACTCCCTCTGCAAAATCATTTGCCAAAGATGATTTTTTCACTCCGTCTTTAGATTTAAAATCAGGTGTAAAGTTATTTGCTACCAAAGGTTTGGCATTACTTTGAGGTACATGACACTGAGTACAGTTATACCTGCCTCCATAAAGTTTTCCATCTGTTTTTGTAGCAAAAACTTCATAATCTTTAGATTTTGCAACTACTTTACCTTTTTTCATAATTCTACCATCTTTTGCTATAACTTCAGTAGGTCTGAAATTTATAAAATGGGAAGCAGGAATTGCCGTAGCATTCATAGACTTTGCAACTGAAGGCATATGACACCCCAAACAGGCATTTTCTCCTATTTTTATAGGTATCAACCCCTCCACACTATGAGGAATAAGAGGCGGTGCATTGTCAAAAGACCTCTGTATCACCTTTGATTCTCCCGGAATTGCTTTTGCATATTCTACTTTGTCAGGATTAACTGCATTCTCATCTGAAACACTTGCCTTTCTAAGGCTGAGTGACTCATCACTGATGGTTGTTGCACATCCTATGATAAACAGACTAAGCACAACCAGACCAAGAGTTATTTTACCGATTTTTTTCATTATTATCTTCTCCTTCTTTTTTATTCTTGGGCTTTAGAAAAAATCCAAGAGCATTATCATCACATACATCTATACATCTACCACAATTTGTACACTCTCCTGATAGCACCGGCAAGGACTCTTTTGCTATCATGTGCAACACTTGGGATTCCGGACATACTACTTTGCACTTCATGCAGGAAGTACAAGCTTCACTGTCATGTTTGACCTTAAAAAGTCTAAACTTTCCGATGATAGAGTAAAATCCCCCCAAAGGGCAGATATGTCCACACCATCCGTTTTTCAGAACAAATAGATCAAACAAAAACAGTATAACCATAGCCGCCCAACCAAATCCCATACCAAAAATCAAACCTCTATGCACCATAGAGATCGGAGATATAAACTCAAAAGCTGCTACTCCAAGAAAAAATGAGATAACAAGTGAAATCAAAATCACCCAGTATCTTACTTTTCTGCTAAGAGGCGGTTTTTTGGCAACCAAATCAAATCCAAAAAACCTTCTGGTCCAATTTGCCGCGTCAGTTATGATATTTACAGGACATACCCACGCACAAAATGCTCTACCTCCTATAATTCCATATATAAGCAGGATTATAACTGCTCCCAAAACCAAATCAGACGAGATTACAGCACCTGCTACAAACATTTGAAGTACAGCGTAAGGGTCACTAAGAGGGATAATCCCCAAGATAGAAGATGTACTTAGATTTCCCATAAGCATCTTCCATCCATAATAGTTACCGCCAAAATACAAGAAAAGTATGCTTAGTTGAACTACTCTTCTGAGAATTAAAAATTTATAATTACTAATCATCAAGCAGTCCTCCTAAATCATTCAACTTATCTATTGCTTTTTTGGCACTTCTTTTTGTTACAGTATGAATTTCACCAGCATTTTTTACTCTTTGCTGATCAGCAGTATCCCAACCTTTTACATAGTG
>CAYRRJ010000136.1:0-4777 GCA_964426645.1 uncultured Campylobacterales bacterium
GAGCAGTTTGAACTTATAAGGATACTCAGTGATACAAAAATATTTCAATTTGTACTGTCTATGCATCAGGAAGAGGGTAGAGAAATTTTAGAGAAGAAACACTTTAAATCCAGAACAAAAGCTGTTATAGAATATGGAAAATTACATTTTGACGAAGTATATAGATATATAACAACAGCGCTAAATCAAAATCATTCAGAAATTTCATCCATGTTTTCAAAAAATACGGCAAAAAAGATTACTAATTATTGTGACGGTAACTTTAGGACAGTCAAAAAATTTTTATACACGCTTTTAACTCTCTTGGAATATGCTAAGAAAAACGGACTTGTAAAATATAAAGAGATTAACGGCTGTTTGTTGAAAATGAGTGCTTTGGATATCGGAGTTTTAGATGACAAATAGAGCTTTTGAAGAATTGGAAAAAAGATGTAAAAGACTAAATAACAGAATTTATTTGAAATTTTTCTTTTCTTTTGTATTTTTTTTACTGTTTTTATTTTTCGGATACAGCTATTTTTTTTATAACAAAGACAAAACGTTACATGTAAACATCGAGAAAACGGTTAAAATTCAAGCTGAAAAGAATGAAACAAAAAAACCTGTGCTAAAAGAAGTAATTGAAGAAAAATTAACCAAGAAATCTCTCAAACCGGATAAAAAAGAGAGTAATATTGTTGATTATGATACTATAATTCTAAAATCAAATATAGTTTTACCAAATATAAAAACTACAGAAAAAAAGATTTTAAAAAAAGAGAAGACAAGAGTAGCAAAAAAACAAAAAGAGTCTTTGGAAAGAAAAAAACTTCATATAAAAGTAAAATCCATGTCTGCTGATGAAGCTTATATAAAAAGTAACATCAGTGCCGAAGGATATGACAAGAGTCTTAATTTGGCAAGGTACTATTTTAAACATAAAAAGTTTAACAAAGCTATATTTTATTCTAAAAAGGCAAGTCAGGATTCTCCTGATAAAGAAGAACCGTGGCTTATATATATAAAATCAAAAATGGGCTTGGGTCGGAATAAAGAGGCTTTGAAAACACTAAATACATTTTTGTCTTATTTTAATTCAAAAGAGGGAGAAAAACTACTAAAAGAGCTGAAGGATAAAAGATGAAGATATGGATATTTGTAATTATTGTATTCTCTTCTGCTTTGTCGATTGATAAGTATAGTTTAATAGATGAGTATAAAAACGGAAACTATAAAAATGTATGTAAAATGGGCAAGCACTTTTATACAGGAAATTCAAATGACGAAAAGTTGCTGACGATTATAGGTGATGCCTGTTTGAGAGTTGATTATATAAATCCTTTGGGAGATATTATAAAAAAACTGGTAAGTACTTCGGAGTTCAGAGAGAATGCTTCATATTTTGCAACAATTTTATTGCAGAAAAAACTTATATATCAGTTTATGAATGATAATATAGATTTGAAAAATCTGAGACTTCCCAGAACGTCCCATGTTTTATCTGTTGTTTTCGAAAATTTGGTGAAAAACAATTATAAGATAATAGACAAATCTTCAAAAACAATAGAGATAAAATTGAAAGATATCAGATATATTATCTGGTTGTCTAATGATTTTCCAAAAAAAGTATATATAGATGAATTTAAAGCAGATAAATTACTGAAAAGGCATTGGTACTTGTAATGATTCAAAAGAAAATCAGAATTGGTGACATACTTGTTGAAAAAGGTTTTTTAACAAAAGAACAGTTAGAAAATGCACTGAAAGAGCAAAAAGAGAGTAATTTTTCAAAAAAACTCGGAGAAATATTTATAGACAGGGGTTATATAACCGAAAGAGCTTTTGCCGAAGTTTTGGCAGATCAGTTAAATCTTGAGTTTATTGATCTTTATGGTGTTGAAGTTGATTTTAATCTTATGTCCAGATATCCTATGAGTCTTTTGAAATCTTCTATGGCAGTTCCTTTTTTGGAGGATGAAGAGTTTATTCATGTAGCTGTTGTTGATCCGCTTGATTATGAAGCTTTGGAACTTTTAGAAAGGCAGATCGCAACCAAACCTATAAAGTTATACCTCTCTTTAAAAAATGATATAAATCATGTTTTTGAAAGATTTGAGATTATTTCAATTACCAAAGGATTGGTAGAAGAGATAAAAAGAGAAATTGCTACAAATACTTATAAAGCTGACAGTGAACAAAGTTCCGTTATGAAGCTTATAGAGCAGATAGTAAAAAGTGCTGTTAAAAGCAATGCCAGTGATATACATATAGAACCTTCAGCTTTTAATGTATCAGTAAGAAGCAGAATAGATGGTGTTTTGAGAGAAAATTTTGTTTTTGACTTAGAAGTATATAATGCTTTGGCTTCTAGGATAAAAATACTTGGAAATTTGGATATCAGTGAAAAGAGAAAATCCCAGGATGGTAGATTTTCTATGAAGATAGATGATCACTTATATGATTTCAGACTATCAACTGCGCCTACCATGTTTGGAGAATCCATTGTTATGAGGATACTTGATCAGCAGAAGATACTTTTGAAACTAAGAGACCTCGGGATGGAAGATAAAAATCTGAAAATTTTTGAAGAAATCTTAAAATCTCCATATGGAATAGTCTTTGTAACAGGACCTACGGGAAGTGGTAAAACTACAACACTTTATGCAGCACTTAATGAGATAAAAAGTATAGAAAACAAAATGATTACCATAGAAGACCCTATAGAGTATCAGCTTCCTTTGGCTCAACAGATACAGATAAACGAGAGGATTGATTACTCATTTGCAGATGCACTTCGCTCTATCTTGAGACAAGACCCTGATATCATCATGGTTGGAGAGGTTAGAGACAGTGAAACACTAAATATAGCTGTTCAGGCTTCACTTACAGGACATCTGGTTTTTACTACTTTACATACAAATGATGCTCCAAGTGCTATAACTAGAATGATACAGATGGATCTGGAGCCATATCTTATAGCTGATTCTTTGGTTGGTGTTATAGCTCAGAGGCTTGTGAGAAAGATTTGTCCTGACTGTAAAAAGGAGATAACTCCTCCTCAAAATATGTTAGAAAAAGTCAAAGAGTATCTGCCTGAAAATTATAAGTTTTATAAAGGAGAAGGTTGTTTAAGGTGCGGTTTTAGCGGTTACAGCGGAAGAACTATGATAAGTGAGATTCTAAGAGTAAGTGAAACTATTTCTCATCTCATATCTATAAATATGAACAAATATGAAATAGCAAGAAAAGCTGAAGAAAACGGTGATTTTGAACCTATGATAATAGATGGAGTCAAAAAAGCACTTAATGGCATAACAACATTGGAAGAAGTATTAAGAGTAGCCAAGTAATGCAGTTTTTTAAGATAGAATATATCAAAAACGGAGAAAAGAGAGAGATTATAGTTCAGTCCGAAAATAAAATAGAGGCTATTAAGGATTTTAAGCTCAAAGAAATAGGAGTTTTTAGAAATATAAAAGAGGTTGATGAGCCTATTTTGTATAAACTGAAAACTTTAAAAAACAGGATTAAAGAGAAAATAGGAAGAAAAAAAGTATCACTTGAACCTTATATTGCAACTTTAAGGCATATATCCACCATGTTAAATGCCGGGTTGCCTATAACTACCTCTTTGGAAGATGTTATCAATACAACAGGGGATAAAAGGCTTAGGAAAATATATACCAATCTTCTACAGGAAGTTGAATCAGGTATGAATCTTTCCAATGCTATGAAGAGATATGAAGATGAGCTTGGTGCTATATCTATAGCTTTGGTTGATTTGGGTGAGAAAACCGGTACTTTGGATGAAGCTATAGAAAAACTTGCAGATATATTACAAGAGAAACTTGACAACAGAATGAAACTAAAAAAGGCTACAAGATATCCTATCATAGTTATATTTGCGATGGTTATAGCCTTTTCTTTTGTGATAACTTTGGTGGTTCCTCAGTTTCAGGCTATGTTTGAAGAGTATAAAGCAGAGCTTCCTTTTCCCACTTTACTTTTGCTATGGATAGAAAATGCAATAAAAGAGTACGGACTTTTTATCATTTTAGGTGCATTTGGTATCAGTTTCATAATTTCTCTCTTTTATAAAAAAAGTGCTGATTTTAGACTCCTGTTTGACAGATATATGCTAAAAGTCTATATAGTGGGCAGAGTTATATATCTTTCTATGATTGGTAGATTTGTTTATGTTTTTGACAGACTTTCCACCTCGGGTATCCCTATACTTGAAGCATTGAAAACTGCTATTGATATAGTAGAAAACAAATATCTCAAGCAAGAGTTGTATAAAATAATAGATTCTATCGAAGAGGGAAAAAGTCTTCACAGTGGATTTGAAAGTTCACAACAGTTTGAGAGTATGGTTTTGCAGATGATAAGTGCAGGAGAAAACAGTGGAGCATTGAGTGCTATGCTTGATAAGATATCAGACATCTATAGAAAAAAGTACAGTTATCTAGTGGATAATGTTGCAACTATGATAGAGCCTCTTTTGATAGGAGCAATTGCCGGATTTATACTTGTACTGGCTCTTGGTATATTTTTACCTATGTGGTCTATTGCAGAAGCAGTAGGAGGTATATAGTGGAAAACCTGGAATTGGGCACTATAAGTGTTTCTGTTATCAGTGCTGTTATACTTGGTATAACTCTTTGGATTATAAACAAAATAACAAATATTTAGGTATTAGGGTTGTGTCCATCCGCAGCCAACAGAATTATAATCAGTAGTTGAAGTTCCGTTTACATCTATGAGGGTTATATCTCCCAGATATAAGATTTTACCGTTT
>CAYRRJ010000137.1:0-4769 GCA_964426645.1 uncultured Campylobacterales bacterium
GAGATCATTTGCACCGTGTGCGAAACTCAAAAGGGCAGCAGAAAAAATAAGAGGTATATTAAAGAGCCTGTTTATGGACTCTCTGGTATTTGGAAGTTTGTCAGCAGCTTTTATAATAGCGGGTTTTATAACAAAAAACAAAGCTATAGCTATAACAAGACCTGCACTAGCAGCCGTTATGAAGTTCAGTTTGATGAGATGTTTTAAACCCTTTATAATTATATAGGTTGCAAATGCCCATGTCATAATAGAAATCATTATGGGAACAACAGTTTTTGCCGCGAGTTTTTTGTCTTCTTTGAAAATAACACTTTTTTTGATAATCATTAAAAAACCTGCAGCTATAAGTCCTCCCAAAAGAGGTGAAATAACCCAGCTTGATGCTATAGCTCCCATTTTTGACCAGTTTACTATGTGCCATCCTGCTGCAGCTATACCGGCTCCTGTAACTCCTCCTACAATAGAGTGTGTTGTAGATACCGGTGCTCCTATGGCAGTTGCCAGATTTAGCCATATGGCACCTGCAAGCAGAGCAGCCATCATAATCCATATAAATGTATTTGTATTTTGTATAAAGGCAGGATCTATAATTCCTTTTTTAATAGTTCCTACAACATCTCCTCCTGCTATCAAAGCTCCGCTTGACTCAAATACGGCAGCTATAATGATAGCTCCCATTATAGTAACCGCTTTTGAACCGACAGCAGGTCCTACATTGTTTGCAACATCGTTTGCTCCGATATTCATAGCCATATAGCCACCGAAAATAGCTGCTATAACAAGTAGATAACTGTTGGTTATATGTCCTGAAAAAGAAGAAACATAAACCATGACGATGAGTATAAAAACAACACCTGTCAACAATCTTAGAAAACTTTTCATCCCGAATTTTTTAACTTTTTGAACATCACTTATGGCTTTTAGGTTCAACTGATTTCCTTTGCATTCTTTAACTGTAATTTTAGTTTGAATTCTCTCATTTTTTAACTTGAAAAGACTTTAAAAAATAGTTTGCATTTTTATTTGTTTTTATTTTCTATCAGCTCTTTTTTCAGAAGATTGAGTATTTCATTCTGTCTTGAGGATATATAGTTTTTTATTTTTGCTTTTGTTGTGCTATTTGGCATGATATTTAGCACAACTTTGTTATTTACTATACTGAATAGATAAGTTTTTGTCTTAATCGGAGTTAAAAAGTTTTTTTCGTTCATTATCTGAAAATTTATCTCCATCTCTTTGCCAAAAAGATTTTCTCTAAGCAGAATTTCCAGTTTGGAGTCAGGAACATACAAAGAGAGAGAATTTTCGGATATGGTTGTAATGTATCCTTCTATTATCTTTTTTGGACCGTTTGTCAATGAGGCTATTATTTTATTGTTTGGTTCTACTCTTATATCACTTCTTTCAACAGGAGATGATTTGAGAAATTCAAGATTGCCAAGCACCATCAAGGCATTTTTCTCCTCTATTTTAAGAATTCTTGCTTTGATGATATCCGGTATCAGGTCATGTTCTATGTATGTAAATTTTTCATTTTTGTAAAAAGGTATCTTTGTACTGTTTATTTTAAGTTGTATGATTCCATCTGTAAAATCCAAAACTTTGGTTTTTTCATTTATAGGAATCCCTTTGAAAAGATTGTGAAGGGTTATTTTGGAAGATTTGTCAAAGATTCTTTTCAAAACTTTACCGGAATCCATAGTATCATAATAGTCAAATTCCACAGTTCCGTAAAATACTCTCTTTTTTGTTGATAGTTTTGACATGACATAGTATTTGTCAACTCTGTCAAGCAGTTTTTTGTAGTTGTCTTCTGTATGGTTTACAGTTATGCCGATATTTTTAAGCTCAAAAGAGAATCTGTTTTTTATCTGATAGTCCATTTTGTTTATCAGTGCTTTTGCCTGATGTATTTTTGTATCTTTGAAAAATATTAAAAAAGTGTCATTTTCATGTTGAAGGATAGGACTGAAATCAGTAAAGAGATGTATAAAACCTATCAAATCTTTGAATGTATATGCATCGTCCAGGTCAACATTATATCCGAATTTAACCAAAGAAAAATAACTCTTGTGTTTGTTGGCATACTCTATATTTGCTTCAACAGTTCCCCTGGTTATATAGTTGTTTATTTCTACAGCTTTTTGCATAACTGGCCTCTTTTGTCTGTTTTACGAGTATTATATCTTAAAAAAGTTATAATTCTAAGAAAAAATAGGATATAAGTTATGGATAAATTTGTAAGAGATTTAGAAGAATTTTACCAGTTGGTTTCAAAAAGAGACAAAGAACTAGGAGAGTTGTACCGGATAGTTGAGGATGAAAACTACAGTAATCAAAGAGTTGAAGAATATATAAACGGATTTTTGGATAAATTTGGATTACAAAATTCAAAAGAGATTGTTTTGGCACTTCTTACCAGACTTGTAGGTTTGAGAGATGAACAGTTGATACAGACTCTGAACAAAGAAAATAAAAATGAAGAAGAGATACAGGAGATTGTTTCATATTCATATATTTGGAGCAGAGATTTTCATATCAAAAGATTTCAGGAGTTTATAGATGAAGTTGTGAGCAAAAAACTTTTAAACGGTTTTTATGTTGAGCTGTTAAAAGGTGTTCATAAAACAGGAGTTGCCATAAGCAAATGGCAGTATCACTGGCATCGGTATATCATTCAGATACTAAATTCCTCTCTCAAACTCAGATATAAAGATGATGTTATATCTTTTTTAAGAAAAAATTCTTTATTTGAAACTGATAAAAACGGTAATTTTACAGACAGGTCATATACCGTCTTAACGGAAAATAACGGAAGATACATGATGGTTGCGTATGCGGAGTTTTTTAAGGAAAATGTAGATGAGGTTGTTTGCGAATTGGATAATCTTATAAAAATGCTGGAAAAAGAAGAGGATGAAGATACCCTACAAAAAGGTGTATATATAGATTATTTTAAAGCATTGAAAGATGCCTTTGGAGAAAAGGAGATAAAAAATCTTCTTTTAAGATGGCAGGAGGTTGACAGAAGATGGATGAAAGTGACTTCTCCGTTGCAGACAGGACATCCTTTGGAGTATTATGAGGACCATTATCGAAAATCTGTTGCTTTGGAATGGGATTTGAGAGTTTCAAATCCAAAAAATCTGGGTGCAAATGATACTTACAATTCTATATTGTTCATGTTTAAAAAACTGTTTGTTGAAGTGGGAGAGGGAAAAGAGAGTATCTTGCAAAGAGTTATTGAGAATCTTCAGAGAGTTCAGCTTTATATAGGAAGACCTGCTTTGTATTACGGGGCTGAGTTTAACGGTCTTTTCTCTGCACAAGTTGTTCCGAATGATGAGACAGTTACCAAGGAAGAGGGTAAAAAGATATTTGCTTTTGCTGACAATGTTCTGGATTCCCAAAGGGCGAAACCTTCATTGAAGCTGGAGAGAGTTGTTTTTGGAAATGATTTTGTGAAAGAATACAGAGATTTTATATTTGGGGATGAGGACATTTGGCATAAAGTTTATGAAACAAGTACTATAGGACATGAGTTTGGACATATGCTTTGGTTGGATAATGACAGTGAAGTTGTTATGAACAAAAGTGGTGTTTTTAAAAATATTGAAGAGTTTAAAGCAACAACAGGCGGTCTTGTGGCTTTTTTCATGAATGAAAGTAATGAAATTAAAAAGTATATTTTACTTGATTTGATAAAACGTTCGGTCGGATTGATTGCATGGATGAAAACAGGAGAAGTTGAACCTTATTACTGTGAAGGGCTTATACATCTAAACGGTTTGTTTGACAGCGGAGTTTTGTATTTTGAAAACAGATTGAAGATAGATATGTCAACGGAGGTTTATGAAAAACTGAAACAGTGGTATATAAAAACTTACAGGGAATTGGCACTGTGTTATCTAGAAAAGAAGGATGCAAAAGAGTTTTTGGATATGTTTACATGTAAGGAGAATGATGTCTATATGCCAAAAGAGAAAATGGTTTATGATTTTGTAAAATATTACTGGAGTTTGTATCAGGATATAGGCAGGGAAATAGATACACAATAGATTCACAATTTTGATGTAATATTTTGTATCTGTAAGAAGGAGTGTATCATGTTTAAGTATATTTTGGCGGTAGTAGGTTTTGTAGTTTTCAGCGGTTGTGCACCTGTATATGTGGTTAAAAATCAGTATATCCCTCCAAAAGCAGAAAATACAAAATGTTTAAACAGTTGTCTGCAAAGTAAAAAAGAGTGTAAGAATGAGTGTGTAAACAAGTATCAAAGCTGTATGGATGATGCTTTTGAAAAAGCAAAAAAAGTGTATGCAAAACTAAATAATAATTATGAAAGAAAATACAAGAGGTATCTTCTTAAAATGGAGGATTATGATTATAGGATTTTCGACTGGCATAATGATTATGACGAAAGTTATAGGGACTGGCAGTATTTTAGAAAAGAATGCAAAGTAAATCCGTCAAACAAATATGCGTGTGATCGGGAAGATGACTTAATGTATGTTATAAAAAAGTTAAGAAGAGACAAACCGAAAAAACCGAGAATACCAAGAAAAGAGAGTTTTGAAAAGATTTTAAAAGCAGAACAGAGCAAGTGTGTGAAAAACTGTGGATGTAACGATCTATATGATAGTTGTTTTGTGAGTTGCGGAGGAGAGATAATTCCTCATAAAATTTGTGTGAAAAATTGCAAATAGACTGTTATAAACTGATGTTACGCACCATATGGTATTCATAGCGAAACAAGAAAGTTTATAATG
>CAYRRJ010000138.1:0-4766 GCA_964426645.1 uncultured Campylobacterales bacterium
CTCTAAAAGCGTCCAAACTCATATCAAACTCCTAAATTAACACTATACCGGTAATCAGTATATTCAAAAGGGCCAAAGGCATCAACACTTTCCAGCATACCCACATAAGCTGATCCGGTCTTATATGAGGCCAGGCAGCCCTAACCCATAAAAATAAAAACACCCATAAAGAGACTTTTAAAAGCATTGCCAAAGCCCCGGGAATAAACCACATATCGTTATATCCGCCCATAAATATTATACTTACAAGTACAGAAATGGTAACCATATTGGCATACTCTCCTATAAAAAACAATCCCCATCTCATACCCGAATACTCTGTGGCATAACCGGAAACAATTTCAGCTTCAAACTCTATAAGATCAAAAGGTGTTCTGTTTGTTTCGGCAAATCCGGCTATTGCAAAAAGTACAAATGCCAAAGGTTGCTTCCAAAGCAACCAGTTACTCACCCCTCCAATCTGATAATCGTTGATATCTATCAAGGAGAGGGAACCTATCATCATAATAGGAGCCAAAATAGAAAGTCCGCTTACAACCTCAAAACTTAGAAGCTGTATGACACTTCTTGCAGCTCCCAGAAGGGACCATTTGTTCGAACTGCTCATACCGGCCAATAAAGGTCCATATACACCGACCGAAGCTGCACCCATAACAAATAAAAGTGCTACATTAATATCTGAAACTATGGGATGTATGGTATATCCGAAAATTGTAAACTCAGGAAAATAAGGTACTGCCGCAACAGCAACAAAAGCAGAACTGGCCGCTATAATCGGTGCGATTATAAAAATCGGTTTTACTGCATTTTGAGGTATGATATCCTCTTTTGTAAAAAGTTTTATACCATCTGCAACAAGTTGCAATAAACCGTAAGGTCCTACATGCATAGGGCCAAGTCTTCTTTGCATAAAAGCCAAAACTTTTCTCTCTATAAATGTTGCAAAAGCACCCATACCCGCGACTACAGAAAGCACAACTACTGCTTTTACTATAGTCTCTATTATCAAGGCTGTATCACTCATTACTCGCACCTTTTATCTCTACTTTGGAAAATCTGTAACCGTCTTGAAACAGTTTTTCTACAGACAGTTTCGTATCAAATGTAGGTAAATAGGAAATCATTCCGTCTAATTGTGTATCTAACTTAACTGCTACCGCCAATTTCTCTTTACCGTTAGATATGATAACACTGTCACCGTTTTTTAAACCTTTTTTATTTAAAAATTCTTCAGAAACATATAAAGCACCCGCCTCATTTAACTGATGAGCTCTGTTTGTAAAAGGACTGAACTGTAAAACAGGATTTGCTCTATATACAAACTCTCCCTCTTCAAACTCAATATCATCAATTTTTTCAACATCATCTTTATATGTAAAGCTCTCTGTTTCCAAGAGATAGCCTCTATTTTCATTTCCTGCATTGTCAAATTCATTTGGCAAATCATCAAAATTTACCTCTTTAAATCCTTTTCTCTCTTTTAAAAGAGGTGTATAATCTATAGTATATTCTGCCTTTAAACCAAGTGCATTTGCTATATCATTCAAGCAGTATCCTTTAAATTCAACAGCAACATTGGTAGGTACTACTCTTTTATTTATAGAAGTGAATGTACCCTCCTGCTGATTGAGTGCTGGCATATCCAAATCACCGTTACCCAAAGCACTCAATGTAAAATCACCTTTTAGGTTATATCCGACAACACTTTTTCCCTCGGATTTATCAAGATCACATATAAGGCTTACACCCAAAGTATTTGTTTTGGAAGGTATGATTAAAATATCAAAATTACTGTATCTTTCTATAAGGCCCAAAAGCTTTGCCATATTTTCAGCTCTTTTGTGATTATATAAATCTTCTCCGACAATTAGAGTAAAGGTATCTTTTTTCGCCAAAAGTTTTTGCAGTTTTTCATCAAAATCATCACCAAATCCTCCTATCATCTCCAATAGGGCATTTTTGTCAACTTCGATCTCTTCTTCGACATTTTTATCGATAATCTTTACAACCTCTTTTTTCTCTCCGTTTTCATCTTCAATCACTTCGGTAATTTTTTCTTTGACAACCTTTGTAACTGTTTTTTTCTCCTTTGAATGAAAACTCTCAAGGTACTCAACAAGCTCTTTCGGTAATCTTTCTTTGTCTGCAAAAAGATCAAGTATAAGATAAAGTATAGACTCTTCTGTGCCTATTTTGTGATTTATATTTAAAAAGTTTTTAGAATATTTTGATACAACTTTGTCTTTCAAAGGATGAAAATACAATCCTGCACCTTTATTCATCTTTAAAGCATTGTTTATAGCATAACCGATATTTGGATTGTCGCTTTTAAAATATGAACCCAAACTTACTATAAAGTTACTCTTTTTAATACTATTTATATCAGCACTGTACAGATATCTCCCTGAAGTTTCTCTATAGCTATCCAAAAAAGTTTTGTAACTGAAAGCATCTTCATTTACAAGTTTAAAATTAAATTTTTCTTTCAGTTTTTGAAGTATCAGGGCTTCTTCATTGGTAATAAAACTGTCAAATTTTATAGTATCAGCACTGCTTTTTATGAAATCGACAACTTTTTTAAAAGATTCTTTGTCTTTACCCTCAACCTCATTTTGGAAATCATATCCATATCTGATTCCTCCGTGAAGAGGAGCAAAATTATAATCACTGCTTACTCTGTATATCTTTGGTACAGGGTTTGAAATACTTTCATGCTTAACATCATAATATATCAAAGAGCAGTCGCTACTGTGAGGATTTGATGCGGGAATTTTTTTCAATTCCCATGCATTTGATTTGTACTGAAAATCACTGCCTACCAAAGCACCGACAGGACATACTGCGGTACATTCACCACAATCACTGCAATCTAGAGTATCTCCTCCGTCTGCAAGCCCGATTATAGATTTTTGCAATTTGTTCCACATTGCATAAGTATCTTTTGGTGTAGTCTCTTTCCACTCTTTCGGAAGAGCTTCCCCTCCTCTTGGAACTGTTTTGAGTGCGGCATCTCCTATCATATCCTTGCAGACTGTTACACACCTTTCACAAACTATACACAAAGATGAATCATAATGAACAAATCCCCAATCATGACTAGGTCTGCTGGTATCAGGAATTGCAAACCTTTGAGAGTTGACTTCCATTTCAAGAGTATAGTTTTGAAGCTCACACTCTCCACTTTGATCACATACTCCACACTCCAACGGATGGTTTAAATCATAAACCTCCATAATAGCTCTTCTCTCTTGTTCAATTTCCGGAGTCGAAGTAGTTATATTCATTCCCTCTTTTGCTTTTGCATTACAGGAGTACGCTCTTTTACCGTCTATCTCCACAAGACACAATCTACAAGCCAATGTAGGAGAACAATCATTCAAATAACAAATAGCAGGTATAAAAACACCGTTTCTTCTTGCAACTCTTAATATATATTCACCCTCTTTGGCACTGTATTCATCTCCGTTGATAGTTATTTTAATATCACTCATTGCATATCTTCCTTCATGATTTTAGCCGTTTTATAGCTGTAAGAATCACACTTTTCCCCTGGAAGCAGGGCTATGGTTCCTTTTAAATCAATATCCAATTTAAATATCCTGTTATAGCTGTTATTATCTGTTATTATTTGTATATTTTCTTTATCATGTATCTTGGCACCTATGGCAAACTGAGCCGAACCAATAAGCTGTTTTGTTTCACTGTTATCTATACTTTCACAAAAATAGACTATACTACCGTCAAAACTTTCCAACTCTTCGACACCCTCCAAATCCTCAGTTTTGCTGTATGATATATTAGTATCAAATCCTCCGAATTCTTTAAAAAGGGATATAATTTTTTTGATATTGCTGTTTCTAGGATGGTTGTTTATATCACTCCCGATATACAAATAAGGGGTTTTTGAAAGTTTACAAAGATTGTTAATCTCCTCTATCTCTTCTTCTCCCACATTACACTCTGCACTTATATAGCCCTCATCCAAATCCTCAAAAAACTTTTTTACATGTAAAGGTATATCTTTATCATTTAAAATCTCTTTTGCCAAAATTGCCAAAACACCTTCTTCGCTGCCACATTCATATCTACTGGAAATACTGCTGATATCCAGCATTTCTTTATCCTCTATGGCATTCAGATAAATAATAGTTCCGTCACTGTTTTCCAAAGCTTCCAAAAGTTTTTTATCTCTGGAGGGCATAGTTGCCATTACAATTATAAAATCACTCTTTTTAAACACCTTTCTCTCCTGTACCTCTTTTTACTACTATCATCCAGTCAACTTCGTTGTACTTAAGAGAATTCATAAGCTCATCGCCATGCTCTTTAACTACATCAGCACTCTTTTGAACAGAAGAAAAATCACCTATCTCAAACATAAATATAGATACTTCTCCCTGTTTTTTATCATCAAGAATTTCTACCATTCTTTTATAAAAATCATTTTTCAAATGTCTTAAATCATATCTTTGCATTTTTATATCTCCTACCTGTCTATTTCGCCAAAAACAATATTTGAGTTACCGATAATCGTAACAACATCAGCCAAATAGTGTCCCGGTAAAAGCTCTTGCAATATACTGGTATGCCAGAAACTAGGAGTTCTCAACTTTAATCTATAAGGATAAGGGTCACCTTGTGAATTAATATAAAAACCAAGCTCACCTTTTGGGGATTCTGTTGCCACATATACCTCTCCCACAGGTGGTCTCATACCTTGTGTTACAAGAACAAAATGCTGCATTAAAGAGTAGTTTTGCGTCATA
>CAYRRJ010000139.1:0-4758 GCA_964426645.1 uncultured Campylobacterales bacterium
CACTGTGGATTGTGAAGAATTCTGTTCATACCCATCTCCGCTTGAATGATAGCAGCAGGTACGGCAAGTCCGAAACCTACTAAACCGCCTAACAAATAAGCAAGTGGCGGAGTCATTTTTAACGGTCTTGCTTTCCAAAGAGTTACAAGTGTGATAAATAGTGCCAAACCTTGGGTAAGAAGCTCAAACGCAGTAACCATTTCACCTGATATTAGTTTCATCATTTCAGGCTGTCCCTGGTCGGCTAGAAGGTGGTGAGACCATACCATCCAAGAAACAAGTAACTCAAGCATCAATGCGGCTCTAGCCACATTTTCCATAAATAACTTTTGACCTGTGATCAAAGTTGCCAAAAGATACCAAGAACCTGCAACATAGATAAGAACCAAACCGTCAGCAACCAGGTCAAGTCCCCACCAGAAGAAGTTTTTGTAAAGGAGTGCATCTATTGTAGCTACATCCCAGTTTAAACCTCCAAGGTCAGCAATTAAAAATATAAGTACTAGTATGCCGGCACCCAAAATAACAAGCGCATCTAAGAATGTATCTACCGTACCTCTGAAGATGGCAACTACAGGAAGTGCAAGAGCTGGTTCTTTTGTGTATGGAGGTTTGCCAAGGAGCTTGTTCCAAAGGTTTAACATACCGTCAATTCCGAAACCTGAAATCAAAAGCTCTTTTGTAGTCTTATTTGCATGAACTCCGACTCTAGCAAAAATAGTTGCATAGATATTGTAAATAAATCCCAAAGTTCCTATCATTATAAGTGCAACACCTACTATAAATACAATACCGCCTATTATATGAAATTGCTCTGTATCGGCAGGAAGAGGCCAGTATAGAGTATATAAAGGAGCATACTGCCAAACAAAAGCTGCAAGCCAAGCCAAAGCAGTACCTATTGTAATCATAAGCCATACGAAATTAGCAAGTTTCACACTATATAATGGTTTTTTGGTTAAAAATGGAACCAAAAACATAAATGCAGCAAAAACTAATTGATAGGTTGAGCCGAAAATTCCTACTATTGGGTGGGCTGTCATAATAGAGAAGTAATGTGCAGGATGAGAGAACATATCCGGTAGCGGATTAGAAGGTCCTGTTTGAACCAATCTCATTATCATACCCTCAATCGCAACCAATCCAAAGAATAGAAACGACATAACAACTGCACGAAGCGTTACTTTTTGTAAAGCATTTAATTTTGTATGGTCAAAATTAGTACCATTTATCAAGTTATCTGCAAAACTCATTTTTTACCTCCCTTTTGGCAACCTACCACTTCAACATATTTGTTTACTCTCATCAAATCTTTACCATCTTCGGTATATTGTCCGGGACCGGAGTATTCTGTTGAAGTTAAATCAAAAATTCCGTTATGATTAAAAGTCCAAAACAGATCGTTTTTGCTTCCTGGATTTACCTGCATCTGCATTACAAGAGTTCCATCTTGTCTAAAAAGTCCAAAACCGTAAACCAAGTCATGACTTTTAACATTAAACTCTACAGTCTGTCCGCACTGTATAGTTATCTTATCTGCCGGAAGAGTCCATTTGTGGTTTTTAATCTCAAAATTGTATGTAGCATCAGGCTTTATCTCATGCCTCATTATATCTTGAGAAACCCAAGGGATTGTATTGTAGGTAAATATATGGTGACCTACACCACCGGCGACTAAAAATGCGATATATCCGTAAAATGGAATTCGCACAACGGATTTAGCGTCTTTTCTTGTTAAGTTGTAGCCGAACCATGCTATGACTGAGATAATCAATGCAGCATATATGGTATAGGCGACATTATGAAACGCTAACAACTCTATAGAGTTAGAAAATGTCATCTCCTCTCCTTTTTATATGATTAACATCTTGGTAGTTTATAAAACCTAATGACTATTGTAACAAAAAGTTATTATAAAAATAATGATTGAAGTCAATTTTAGATAATTTGGGTTGATAATTTGTATTTTGTTTACTTATTACACATTTTTTATATTTTATGCGTATTTTAGAAACAATCCTGTAAAAAGAGATAAAATGAGTACTATTGCAAACATAACAGATTTGAAATATTTTTGTGGAATATCAAAATTTTTAAAAATAAACTGTGTGATTTTGATAGCAGGATAAACCATAAATATAAGCATAATCGAGGAAAATACCAAAATCAAAACAGTATCAATCATTTTTCAAACCTTTTAAGCTCTTTATTTTGTTTATAAAAGAGTTTCTCATATAATCAAACCCCGAAAAAATTATGTAAGAAAGTCATCTCTTGTTCAGTTAAGATAGGTATTTTTTTCACAATTTTATCTGAAGAGTCGTAGATTATCAAGTTTTTTCCTTCAACTTTAAGATGCTTCTTCCCCCAGGTTTTTTGTAGCTCGTCCATTTTATGAAAAACTTCCATATTTGACGGTTTTATTTTAAATTCTTTGTCTTCTTTGGATAGTATTTCCAATCCTCCGAACCTTTTTTCAAAGTAATAAGGTGAATATTTTTTTATCTCTTTATAAATTCTCTCCTCTTTGTGGGAGGGTGCGGAATTTATATATACATTGAATGATATGAGTAAAAATACCATGGCAAAAGCTATAAAAAGAAGATTTTTGTTCACTGTTTTTCCTTTAGGTTTGATTGAGAGAGTATATAGTTTTTTATATAAAAAAAACTTTATTTACAAAGAAGAGATAAAATTTGATAAAGTTATAATTATTAAGGTATATACTTGCTCTTTTTTGTTATGATTTTTTATGTTGTTTGATTTTTTTGGGAGAGAACTATGAGAGAATTTTTTATTTTGGAAGGTGCATACATAATACTAGGTTTTTTTATCCTTGCTATATCCATTTTTGTTACTACTAGAAAGTTCATGTCTAAAAAAGCCCCAAAAATCGGTATAGCCTCCACTTTTATCTTTATAGCTATCATGATAGGAACACACTTTTATATAACTACTTCCAGAATGAAAAGCGTAAAATCAGCTTTTTTACACGGAAGAGAAATAATCTGTGAAAACAGAATATACACAAAAGCCGCCCAATCTATAATTATCAAAAAAAATAATGATTGGAAAATAGAGGGCGATTATTTTTTCTCTCCTCACTATGAAAGAAAATTTCATCTATCAAGATGTATTATAAAATAGATAACTAACTATTATATTATAATAAAATATTATAATATTGACTTAAATCAATAACTTTTTTTGTATAACTCTATATAATACTTCTATACAAATAAAAGATAATAAAAGGTTATCTATGAACTACATTTTTATGCCTGAAATTGCAGTAGAGGATTTTTTACCTATTTTTATAGTTTCTACATTGGTACTATTGTTTGGTGTAGGGTATGCTTCTTTGATAACTTTGGCAAAGATGAAGTTTTTATCCAAAAAGCTTATGCCTTTGGGATATCTGTTTTGGATATTGCAGACTTTTAGTCTGTATGAGTTGTCAGTTCTAATTCACAGTAATCACTTTACTACAAAAGTTTTAATGATAACTATGGTGGTATATCTGTTTGTTCCACATCTGTATTTTTACCTTGTTGATGAATCTGAAAAAAGATATGAATCTAAAAACTAAAAAGGAGAAGAGGCATGAAGGATGAGAATCTCTCTGTATGGACGAGTATATCGTTTTGGCGTCGGTCTGCTGCTTGGGTGACCGGTTTTGCTACGATACTTCTTATTTGGCTTACATTTGATACGATGAGTCAGATAACAATGGGTAGTGCGCAGGATTTGAAAGATGGTATTACAAAAAGAGTACCGTCTGCTAGTGTAATCAATTATAAAATTGATTACAAAATGAGTGATAAAAGAGGTCATGAAGTTCCTATTATCGGAGAAAAACAGCTCTTTTTCGGCAAAGAGTGGAGTGAAGAGGATGCAAACAAGCTTTTGCATTTGGGTAAGCTTACTTCACAAGCCAAAAACTGCATGAATTGTCATACCCTTTTGGGTAATGGTGCATATTATGCTCCGGATCTTACAAAAGCTTGGCTTGATCCTATGTGGGCTGAGGGTGGTATGATGGTGCTGGCTACAAATAAAAAGACAAAAGAAGAAGCGATGGCTGAATTTTTGCAAAATCCTTCTAAATATGCAAGTCACGAAAGAGCAATGCCAAATCTTGGTATAACAAAAGAGGAAGCTATGGGATTGGTTGCTTTTTTGAAACATATGAGCTCTATCGATACTAACGGATTTCCTAGAAATTTCTCTAAAGGTATAGAGCAGTTTAAAGAAGGAGTTACTTATGCTAAGTAGTATAAAATTAAACGAATTGAACTCGCCTACTAAGCAGTTGGCAATGATGTATTTTAGAGTTGCGATTGTTCTATTTGGTGCACAACTTCTTATGGGACTTATAGCTGCAATACAATTTGTATATCCTAGCTTTTTATTTGAAGTGTTTGACTTTTCCGTTGCTAGAATGGTGCATATCAACGCACTTGTGGTTTGGATGCTTTATGCGATGATAGGCTCGGTTTATTATATGCTTCCGGATGAGACAGGACTTGAGGCTGTAGGAGTAGGGCTTGGAAAGCTTGCTTTTTGGGTTTTGACTCTGGCAATTACTGTAGTTGTTTTGGTATATATAATTATCCAAGTGGGACCGGGAAAAGAGAGTACTATTTGGCTTATAAATGAAGGTAGGGAGTATATAGAGGCTCCTAGATGGGCCGATATTGGTATAGTTGTTGTTATTTTAATCTTTTATGCGAATGTTTTCTTTGCATTTATAAAGGG
>CAYRRJ010000140.1:0-4697 GCA_964426645.1 uncultured Campylobacterales bacterium
GAGGTAGATTTACCTCTTTTTTATATGCCATTGTGGATAATGCTATTATAATAACTATATATCCTATATCATCAGGATTTGGATAAATCAGTGCAGTTAGCCAGATAGCTACGGCATAAACAAACAGAGAGTTGTTTTTGTTGCGGAAAAGTTCCATGGATTCATAAAAGGCAAACAGATATGCCAATCCCAAAAATGCCCATGTCAAAAAGATGTTGTCTATAGCAGCTATGATAAAGACAACACTTAAAAGTATGATAGCCGTAACAGCTCTTTTTTTGTTGGACAGAAAACTTTCTTTTATATTCATAGACAACCCTGTAAATTTATTTTTCCAATGTATATATACATCGTTAATTTGTTATTCTACCCAATTTTGGCTTATATTTTTATATCTATATGTTTTTCGGAGATAATATTGTTTTCTTCTTCTTCTGTATCTTGGCTGTTTTTAGAGTTTTGTGAGAGATTTTGTTCTTCTTTGTTTTTTTGTTTTTCGTGCTCGTTTTGAGGGTCTATTTTATATGTTTCTTCTGTTGGTCTGAGTTCTTGTATCTCCTCTTTGTCTTCATCTGCTATTTCTGTTGCTAAAGCATTTTGCATATCCAGTCTGTTTTGAAAGTTGGTCTGTTTTGATGCCTGGGCCGGCATCGCCTGATTTGCATAGGTTACTGCACCTATAGGTCCTATGGCCATAATTACTCCTCAAAGTGCATTGTCTTGTAATCGACATAAGTTACATTTGCGCCATCAATTATTTTTACATTTCTTCTTTGTGTATAATCGACTAAATATGTTCCTTTTTTATTTATACTGAATTCAACACAAAGCTTACCCGCAAAATCAAGTACGCTTTGTGGGATATTTTGTTTATCTGTTTTTATTATAACATGAGATGACGGGATATCCTTAAGATGCATCCAAATATCTCTTTTTTTAGCTTCTTTGAGTAACAAAGCGTTACCTTTTTGGTTTTTTCCGAGCATTATTTTGTATCCTTCTATGAAAAAAGTTTCATAGGACTTTTGCTCTTTTTGCTCTTTTTTGGTTTTTTGCTGTTTTGGAAAAAGTATATTGATTTCATTTTCATCTGCAGCATTTTTGATAAATTTTTGCATTTTTTGCAAAAATTCTATTTTTTCCGTGAGGTTTTCTCTCTCTTTATACAGCGAAGCAGCTTTTTGTTTGAGTTTTTTCGATTTTGAAAAGAGCATATTTGCTCCTTCGTTTATGTTGCGTGCTTCTTTGGGAATTTCTATGGATATCTCATTTCCTTCCCAGTTTTTGAGAGTAAATTTTTTTTCATAAGGTTTCAGAAGATGCAAATTGCTCAGTATAAGAGTTCCCCATTCATTATACTTTTTTGCATCTTTCAGTAGTTTTTCTTCATTTTGCAAAGAGTTTAGAATCTTTTTGAATTTATCTATTTTTTTTTGCAATTGATTTATTTTTGAGCTTTTTATTTGCAGAAGTCTCTGTTTTGCTCTTTTGTCATATTGGTTGTATAAAAATTTTTCTATATCTTTTATGTCAGATTGTTCGGAATCTTTTTTGAGTTTGAAAGGAGGTAAAGGTTTCAGCTTTTGCCCTGTTTTTACACTTCTGTAGGATACGCTGCTGTCGATATGTCTCAAAGCTTCAAGAACAGTTTCATTTTTATCCAGAATAATGGCATTTGTATTTCTGCCTGTAAATTCCAATTGGAGTATGGTTTTTTGGGATTTGTAACTGCTGTTTGAAACAACATAAAACTTTAAAACTCTGTTTTCTTCCGGTATCTCTATCTTTTCTATAAAACTTCCGGCAAATCTTTTATGTAGAACAACATCAAAGGGAGCATTGTATATTTTGGCTCTTTTGAAGTGGTTTTTTTTAAAGATGTGTGAATCTCCTTTTTTCATATCGAAAAAAAGTATTTCAGATTTGTCAAAAACTATTTTTATCACAGTATCATCCACTCTGTGAATCTGTTTTATATTTTTGTATTGTTTAAGGTGTTGTGCTATCAGTTTTAATCCATTGTATTTCATATGGTGATTATAATATAATTCCAATAAAAAGGATATTTATGATTATAGATTATCAAGAGATAGAGCCTTCTTTGAGATATAAACTGACAGCCCAGAGTGTGATACCAAGACCTATAGCCTGGATTGTAACAGAAAATGGTGTTGTAAATGTAGCTCCGTTTAGTTATTTTACTCCCTTAAGTTCAAATCCTCCTACTCTAATGGTTTCTATAGGGCACAAAAGTGACGGTAGCCCAAAAGATACTTTAAGAAATATTAGAGAAACAGGCAAGTGTACAGTTTGCATAGGAGATATATCTCAGCTTAAAAAGATGCACTACAGCTCAAAAGAGCTTGACAAAAATATAAGTGAAGCAGATTGTTTTGATATAGATTTGGTGTATATTGATAAAGATTTTCCACCGATGATTAAAGATGTACCTGTTGCTTTTTTCTGTAAATTTTATCAAGAAATTGAATTGAAGGAGAGTAAAACCATACCTCTAATACTAGAAATAAAAAAAGAGTATATAGATGAAAGTATAGTGACAGATAAAGAGAAGTTTCATATAGATTTTGCACCCATAGCCAGAATAGGGGCACATTACAGCACATTGGGAAGAAAAATAGTAGCACCAAAGATATTATAAATTAAGTATTTTTATCTAAAATTAAAAAGAAGTTGAATATAATTAATTGTTATGATTGAACAATAATTATAAAAAGGATAGGGATATGTTTTCGGGAAATAATGAAGCTGATAAAAAAATAAAGGAAATGGAAAATAGAATAGAAGAGTTGGAAAATGAAAATGCTTCTTTGAAAAGTGAACTTATGCAATATAAAAATACTGAGAAAGAGCACTATCTAACTATTGAAGAAAATAGATTGAAAACTTCACTTGCTTCTATACTTATAAAGGGGTGTGAAGAAAATCTTATAGAAGTACAAAGCTCTGTAGAGAGTAACTTATCTGTTTCAAAAGAGATTATAGATAAAACTGCGAACTCCTCAAAAAATGTAAAATCCTTAAACCAAACAGCAGACAGACTTTTAAACTCGTTAAATACGATAATGGAATCATCCAATAACTCAAAAACAAATGCCGATGATTTGCAAAATAGTGTCGGTCAGATAAGTGAAGTTATAGGTCTTATCAAAGATATATCTGACCAAACAAACTTACTGGCACTTAATGCTGCCATTGAAGCGGCTCGTGCGGGAGAGCATGGGAGAGGGTTTGCTGTGGTTGCTGATGAGGTAAGAAAATTGGCAGAAAAGACACAAAAAGCTACTCAAGAAGTCCAACTAAACATAGATGCTCTCAAACAAAATGCCAATACTATGCTAGAGCAAAGTGAAAATCTCGAAGAAATAGCTAATAGTTCAAATGAGTATATAGTTAATTTTAAAAATCAATTTACTAACTTAATAGATAACTCTAATACAATAGAAAATGACGCAAAAAATATCTCTATGGAGATATTTGGGGCATTGGCAAAAATAGATCATATCTTTTTTAAAGTTATGGGTTACAAAGGTGTGTTTTCCGGAGAAACCAAGCCTATGAGCGATCATACATCTTGCAGACTGGGGAAATGGTATGAAACAACGGGAAAAGAGTATTTTGGTGATACAAAAGCATATAAAGAATTAGAAATTCCACATAAAGATGTTCATCAAGAGATTAATGATGCTCTTGAGTGTATAAGAAGTGGAGAGTGTTTGAGTGATATAAATTATGTAATTGATAAATTTAATAAGTCAGAAGAAGCAAGTAAACAAGTTTTTGAAATAATTAACAAAATGTTAGAGAGTAAAAAATAGTGGCAAAAGCTGCCACTATTTTAAATTATGAAAGAATCTCTTCTATAGTTATATAGTCTCCTACTCTTCCTGTCATAGGTTCTACGTCAGTGTTTACGGGAAGTGTTTTCTTGCCAGGTCTCCATCCTGCAGGACAAACTTCCCCTGTTTTTGTAGCGTGTTGCCAAGCTCTAACCTGTCTTAAAAATTCATTTACATTTCTTCCGACCATTGGAGCTTGAACTTCTTGAGCTACCACTACTCCATCAGGATTGATCAAAAATCTACCTCTTAGTGCGATTCCCTCTTCTTCTATCATAACTCCAAAAGCTCTTGTCATATCGCCTTTAGGGTCAGCTGCAATTGTAAGTTTCAAACCTTTTAGCAATGGTTCTGTTTCAACAAACCTCTTGTGAGAGAATTTTGTATCAGTTGATACTGCAAGAATTTCAACACCAAGCTCTTGAAACTCGTCATATTTTGCATTCATAGCTGCTATTTCTGTAGGACATACAAATGTAAAGTCTGCAGGATAAAAACATACTACATGCCATTTTCCTTTATAATCCTCACTGCTTACTGTTGTATAGTGACCGCTTTTTGCGTCATATGCGTCTGCCTTAAACTCTGGTGCTTTTTTTAAAACTAATGATGAACTCATTTTTTCTGTCTCCTTTCTTATTTCTGTTTTTATCTCTTCGGTTTGGGTCTTTGTCTCTTCCACTGTACTTGAATCACAAGCCATTTTTTATCCTTTATCCGTTTTTGTGACGAAATTATACCATATCAATAATTTTTTGTCAATAGTAATTTTTATTGATTACTTTTTAACTGATGTTACGCACCATATGGAATACATAGCAAAACAAGAAAGTTTATAAT
>CAYRRJ010000141.1:0-4685 GCA_964426645.1 uncultured Campylobacterales bacterium
CGAGGGTTCGAATCCCTCCCTATCCGCCATAAATCCCCAAATTTAGGGCTTTTAAGCACTTTAATAAAAGAGAGAAAATCTCCCTTTGTACCCCTTACTCACTTATAAATAGAAATTGACCTATCAAATTATAGTTTGTTTAGTTTATAGAGGATATTCCACTTATCTTGGTTTTGAATTACCATGACAAATAAGACTTTTGATGTGAAAAATTGTAATATTTTGGTATAATCCTAATAAAAAATGAGGTTGGATATGAAACTTTTACTTATAGGTGCAGGTGCGATGGGCGGGGCTATGCTCAAAGGTTTAAAAGAGCTGGATATTACTGTAGTGGAGGCATACAGACCAAGAGTTGAAGAGTTGAAGAGGTTATATCCAAATCTAAAAATTATAGATTCTGTTCCCTCTTTGGATGATTATATAGTACTTTTGGCTATCAAACCACAGTCTTTGGCGTCTTTACATGTAAAGGGAGTTGCAAAAGGGCTTATTTCTATACTTGCCGGAGTTAGTCTGGAAAGGTTGAAGCAAAAGATAGATGCTAAGGCATATGTAAGAGCTATGCCAAATATGGCTGCACTTGTAGGAAAATCTGCTACTTCGCTATGCGGGGATGAAGAGTTAAAAAGTATGGCTTTGGAGATACTCTCTTCTATAGGAGAGTGTTTTTGGCTTGATAGTGAAGATGAACTTGATATCGCTACCGGACTTGCAGGAAGTGCTCCTGCATGGATAGCTTTGGTGGCAGAAGCTTTGAGTGACGGGGCTGTTAATCTGGGATTAAAAAGAGATGTAACATATAAGTATATAGCCCAGCTTTTCAGTGGAGTTGGAGAAGTTTTAAAAGATGAACATCCTGCACTCTTAAAAGATAAAGTTACCTCTCCCAAAGGTACTACGATAGCAGGAATTACAAAACTGGAAGAGGGAAAGGTAAGAGACAGCTTTATAAAAGCTATGGAAGCTTCATATAAAAGAGCAAAACAGATGTAACTATCTGTACAGAAACTTGAAAGTTTTTCTCAGGATTTCCGGTTTTAATCCGGTAAGTCCGCCCCAAAGGGCAATAACTCCCAAGGTAAGCCAAAGGGGAGCGTTTATAAATACCAAAGAGGTGTAGATGAAAAATGCGATAACTACAGTCAAAAATATATCTATCAAACCGTTTATCTTTTTATCTTTTTCGTTTGCCATAAATTATCTCCTTTGCAGTATTTTAACAAGTAAAAGATTATGAAAACTATAAATCAAACATTCAAAAGTGAAATAGAGGTGAAAAAATCTACATTTATAGCCTATTTAACTCCTATAGCAGAATTTAAATCCTTACATGTAAAGTTAAAAGAGGAGCATCCAAAAGCCAGGCATATAGTATGGGTCGTAAGATACCTGAATGAGTATAATCAAACAGTTGAAAATTTAAGTGATGACGGTGAACCGAAAGGAAGCTCTGCTCCACCGATTTTGAGTGTTTTAAGAGGTGAAGAGTTGATAGAGTGCGGTATCCTTGTAGTAAGGTATTTTGGTGGTATAAAACTTGGTATAGGAGGTTTGGTAAGAGCTTACGGAAGTGTGGCGAAAGAAGTCATAAAGAGTGCTGATTTGGTGAAGTTTGTACAGAAAGAACCTTTCTTTTTTTCTGTATGCTATCATTATCTATCAAGGTTTGAACACTACTTTTCAACCAAAGGTATAGTTCCGCTTAAAAAGGAGTTTGAGGGTAACGGGGTAAAATTTGAGTTACAACTCTCAAAAGAGGAAAAAGATGAGTTTTTAAAGTTTGCCAAAGAGTATGAAAGAGACGGTTTTAAGCTAGAAACTTCTCTATAAGTTGCCATGTTCCAGCACTGCATATTCCTGCGATTACTCCTGCAACCAAGTCATCTCCCATTACACCCAGTCCTCCGTCAACTTTTTTATCAATTCTGCCTATTATAGATGGTTTCCATATATCGAAAATTCTAAAGTATATAAGACTTAGAATCATTTGGGTAATTGTAGCCGAACTGAGTACAAAAGCCAACCAGACTCCTGCCACTTCGTCTATAACTATACTTTTGTCATCATGGATTCCACTCTCTTTTTCATATCTGTTTATTGATTTGACAGCTATTATGCTGATAAGAATAGTGAGTAAAAAGAGTGTAGAAATAGGTAAATATAAAAGGATTAAATAACCCGCCAAAGCAGCAGCTATACTTCCAAAAGTTCCGGGTGCAAATGGTGCCAATCCCGTATAAAAAAAAGTTAAGAACAGTTTTTGCATTTTTAATCCTAAGTCAAAGAGGTAGTTTGGTGTAGTTTCATAAGATTTAGATAAAACTGCTCTTCGGTATGATTTTCCAAAAGGCCTTCATTTGGAAATATATCATCATAAAGTTTACTGATATTTTCAAATCTGTCGGGTATCATTTTACTTAAAACATATGCAGATATATCTTTTCTCATTAGAACAGCAGGAGGCAGTATCCCTACTTTAAAAAGCTCCAGTAAAGCTTCCGAGTTATACTTGATATGTTTGTGCGAACCATGAGGGCAGGTGTTGGTGTTGACAAGAGTTTTGCACTCCTGACAATAAACAAATCTTGATATAACTTCTATTTGAATATCAAGGGATTTGTATTTACTCAGTATCGATTTCATTTCATTTTTGTCATAGTACATTCCTATTCCGGTATGATTTTGACCTATAACAAAACGGTTGCATCCAAAATTGTGTGCACATATACAGTCGAGTATGGCATCATTGTATCCTGCAAAAAGATAAGTACTTTCAAAAGGAACAAGAACTACTTTGTTTTTTGGCAGGTAGTTTTCTACAAAGTATTTTAGTGTCTGATATCTTATATCATATGATAAAATCCCACTTTTTTCCGGTTTGATTAAAAATACAACCAAAAGATCACTTTTTTCAAGTGTAATTCTCAAAAGCCTCTCATGAGCTCTGTGAAAAGGTCTTGCTTCCAGCATCACGGCTGAGACGTGTTTTGCATTTGAGTTTTTTATAGCCTTTTTAATTGTTTCTTTGACATTTCTGATACCATCGTAATCTATCTCATATTCTCCACAGATAGAGTATTTTCCAAGTCTCTTTAAAAAATCTTTTGTAGCAGGATTCTCAGGGTCGTAATTACCAAATATTTGTTCTATTCTTCTTTTTCTGTCAACTTCAAATATCTCATCAACTTTTATATACCCTCTTTTTTTATCGTCAACTATCAAGTCAAGAATTTCACCTTTTTTTGTACTTTTCAGAACTTCTTGATTTTTTTCTCCCCCAGGAGCCAGTATAAAAGGAAAAGGGAAAGGTTTGCCTTTGTAATATCCTGTATTGTCAACTTCTATGGCCTCTTCTCTACTCATCAGTCTGTCAACTGGTTTAAAAATCCCCTCTTTTGCATAGGAAAGAGTAGCTAGTGCCTGTTTGTCTATTTGGATTTGTCTATTTTTTCTTATTGATTCCATACTTTTTCCTTTTTTCCCATAGACTTTTTCTGGAGATTCCCAACTTTTTTGATAGTTCCGTATCCGGAAATTTGTTTTGAAAATTTGAAATTATATATTTGACATAGTCATCTATGGAGAGAATTTCTCCCTGATCCAATACTTTGTTGTTGTTTTTAAGTTCTATATAGTGGAAAGGAGCATTTTCGGTTGCATCTGTAGTTGATATGAAAGCCTGTCTGTTCTCTATGGAGCTGAAAATTTTTGTTTTCTCACTCTTTTTGAGATTTTGCAGTTCGCTTAGATATATAATCTCATCTGTAGGAGTTCTCATGATTTGTTCTATCGCATTGGAACTAGTAAGTGTTATAAAAGTAAAAGTTTTTTCCTTTTGTTTACAGTATTCAAAAACAAAAGCATCGGCCATTTTTTGAGAGTTTGTTTTTATGATAGCCGGAAATTTTATTTTATTCTCAACAATAGGCAGGTTGGCTCCTTCGAAAAGGTGTTCCAGATATGTTTTATATGCAGTATTTTCCTTTTGAATTCTGTTGAAATCACTCAAATGTTTCAGTTTCCTTATAAGCTCTTCTATCATAAAAGGTTTTTGTATATAATCTTTTGCTCCGGCTTTTATAGGGTTTGAAACAGTATCGTTGCTTATATATGAAATCATCAGTATAATGATAGAAGCTTTGTGCTTTTCTATAATAGGATAGAAGTTTTGTCCTGATATGTTTGTTGAAAGTAGTACAGAATCATACTTTTCATCTTTCAGGGCATCCTTTATAGTGGTTGCTATATCACAATGATATCCTATCTCTGTAAGTTTTGAAGCAATACTTTGTGCCAGATAAATTTCATTTTCAACTATGAGAATCTTCATAAATCATTCCAATCTATATATTTTAGTGTAGAGGTTACATTTACAGCAACTCCCTCTTTGCGTCCTATAAACCCTAACTTTTCAGTAGTGGTTGCCTTTATATTTACCTTTATAGGATCCAGACATAAAATCTGGGAGACAGTTTTGGACATTTGTTGTTTGAACTCCTTTAGTTTCGGAGTCTCCGCCATTATGGTTATATCACAGTTTATGATTTTGTATCCGACTTTAGTGATAAAATCAAATACATTTTTAAGAAGTATTTTGGAGTCTATGTTTTCATAGTTTTTGTCACTGTCGGGAAACAGTTCTCCTATATCTCCTGCTCCTATGGCTCCCAGCAGAGAGTCTA
>CAYRRJ010000142.1:0-4667 GCA_964426645.1 uncultured Campylobacterales bacterium
CTTCCACCTCTTTGGCAGAAGCCCCCATTACTCTGTCCACATTTCCGCCAAACATCTTACTCATTATACCCATATTGGCTCCACAAAAATAGACATCACCTTTTTTATCTTCATACACACCCAACCTGTAAGGCATCATCGCAAGAATATTTTTGTCTTCATCATTCTTTACTATGGCATAAGCATGTTTTGCATGTCCCAGAGATATGACCATCATTCTCTCAACATCTTTCGCCCCTGCCTTTTCAAAAGAATTTTTCATATTATAAACATGAGGTACATTCCAACCTATTTTTTTGGCTTCTTCCTGTAATTTCTCAACAGTTTCATCAAAACCCAAACTGCTTTTTTTTGTCATAATCATCATCTTAGGCATCATCTTTATAACCAATATAATACAAACAATAATCCCTATCAAAAAACCGATAGCAAACTGCATACTTTCTCCTAATTTTAATTTAAATGAAATTATATTTAAAATAAGTTTAATTGATGTTAAAATTTTAAGCTTAGCTTATACAAATATATAGAATTTAATGCCGTATTGAAAAAGTTATTTGCCTAGACAGAAACTACCAAACATTTTATCCAAAATTTCAGTTCTTTCAAAACCTTTTGTTATAGATGAAATATAATTTATTGCTTCATTGATATCAAAAGCAAAAAGTTCCAATTCTCCGTTATTTATAAGTTCAATAGAGTGTTCTATACTTTTATATGCATTTTCAACAGCTAAAATCTGCCTTTGTGAAGTAAGCAACAAGGAGTCATCCTTGGATGTTTCATCAAGTATTTTTTTAAGTCTTAATATAACAGCTTCACTTCCTTTTTTACAAGATATTTCTATATAATCATCACCTATTTTGGATATATCTATCTTTCTGGGAAGATCACTTTTATTTAAAACTTTTAAAATATGTTTCTCTTCACCTATATTTTCCAAAAGAGATAGAATTTTTCTATCTTCTCTGTCAAATTCCTTTGAATTATCAAACATTACTATAATAATATCAGAATTTTCTATCGCATATTTTGATCGTTCAACACCTATTTTTTCAATCTCATCATGGGCTTCTCTGATTCCTGCAGTATCCACAATCTTTATAAGATGTGTTCCTATCTTTATCTCTTCTTCTATAGTATCTCTTGTCGTTCCTGCTATATCACTTATAATCGCTCTGTCATAAGAGAGAAGAGAATTTAAAAGTGAACTTTTTCCGACATTGGGCTTACCTATAATAGCCACTCTAAACCCCTCAACCAACCCTTCTCTTCTTCTTGAACTTTCACATGTATTTTTAAGTTTTATTTGTAAATCAGACAACTTGTTCTCTATCTGCATAAGTAAATCTTCAGGTAGATCTTCTTCTGCATAATCTATATTGACTTCTACAAAAGCCAATATTTCAACAAGTGCTTCTCTTATCTCTTCAACAAAGTTTTTTAATTCTCCTCGCAGCTGTCTTGCAAGAACTTTTATAGCATCTATACTTTTTGTTTCAATCATTTTTGCTATAGCTTCAGCTTTTGTCAAATCAATCTTACCGTTTAAAAAAGCTCTTTTTGAAAATTCCCCCGGATCTGCGATTCTTGCTCCGGCTTTTATAACTTCATTTAAAACCATATTTGCAACAGTTATACCTCCATGACATTGAAATTCAACTATATCTTCTCCGGTAAAACTTTTTGGTGATTTAAAATAGATAACCAAACACTCATCTATACTGATATCTTCACTATAAATATAACTGAGAGTTGCATATCTTGGTGACAGGTTGTCTTTTTTTGTAAGTTTTTTTGCAATTTGAAGTGATTTTTCACCACTGACCCGGACTATCGCAATAGAGCCTACTCCGTGGGCAGTGGCAATTGCAGCAATTGTATCTATTTTTGTTTCCTGTTAAAATCATTAACAACTATAAACTTACCGCCTTCTCTGCCGTTTTTTATACCGACATATTTTTCAGGAAACTCTTCTCTAAGTTTTTCAAGTGCAATTTTAATCAAAACACCATCCAATATTTTAGTTTGACCTCTTCCGTTATTCTTAACTCTTTCTATTACAGGTACCAGATATTTTGATATCATCTCTTCCTGATTTTTCAAGAACTCGGCAATTTCTAGACGAATATTCAACCCATATTTTAGATTTATCCAGTTATAAATCAAATATGACAATGCCTTATACCTGTATCCTTCTTTGCCTATAAGAAGTGCAGCATCATCACCCGAAAATTCAATCAAAACCGTATCTTTATTAAACTTTGCAATATTTACGCTGTTTAACTCAAAACAACTATGTTTGAAAAGGGTATTGATATCATTTGAAATTTCATCTAAAACAGTATCTATGTCAACTTTTGGTTTATCACTGCTTTTTTGAGAATGTCTTTCTCTGTTTTTTTCTCTTTTTGAATGCTTTGTATGAAGTTCATCTCTATCTCTTATCTTCTTTTTTCGATCTTTGTTTGATTTTTTATGAGAATCTTTTTTATCTTTTTCAATTGATTTATTCTGTTGTTTTTCACTGAGAGGTTTCTTCTTTTGTTTATTATCAGAAGTGTTTTTCAATGATGACTTTTCTTTTTTTTCTCCTCTTTTATAAACTTCTATAATAGCACTCTTTTTAAAAAATCCCAAAAAATCGGAACTGGAATTCTGAATAACCTCTATATCTAATTCTGTAATGGAACAATTAAATTCCTCTGTAGCATTATGATATGCTTCTTGCAGTGTATTTGCTTCTATTCTTTTCATTTTGTAGCCTTTTTTGTTACTTCTTGTTTTTCAAAAAGTTTATTAACATAATACTGCTGAGCTATAGAAAAAAGGTTGCTTACAAACCAGTAGAGAGTCAAACCTGCCGGAAATGTTACAAAGAAAAATGTAAATATCAAAGGTAAAAATTTCATTATCTTCTCTTGTGTAGGGTCTGTAAAATTATTTGGAGACAACCTCTGTTGAATAAACATAGAAGCACCCATAAGCACAGGAAGTATAAAATAAGGATCCATTACAGCCAAATCATGTATCCATAAAATCCAAGGTGCTCCTTTAAGTTCAACAGCATTTTGTAAAACTCTGTATATTGCAAAGAAAACAGGAATCTGCAAAAGCATAGGAAGACATCCTCCCATAGGGTTGGCGCCATGCTTTTTATAGAGTTCCATCATATGAGCATTCAGCTTTTGCTTATCATCTTTATATTTTGCTTGAAGCTCTTTCATTTTTGGAGAAAGAGCTTTCATTTTGTTCATTGAAACCATACCTTTGTATGTCAAAGGAAAAAGAATAAGTCTGATAACAAGTGTTAAAACCACTATAGCCCAACCCCAGTTACCCAGATATGTATGCAAAAATGCCAAGAATACAAACATAGGTTTCGATATGAAAGTAAAAAATCCATACTCTATAACATCAGTTAATTCAGGATTTATCTTTTCCAATATAACAAATTCTTTAGGACCTATATAACCTCCAAGGCTTAAATCTTGTTTTCCTTTTACATATAAAGCAGGAATTTGATCTTTCTCAGGAGATACAACAACATCCATCCCCTCTTTGAAATTATATAAAACAGTTGCATAATATTTATCAGCATTTGCAGCAAATTTTACACCTGTAAAAGTTTTTGGTTCGGCATCACCGTCATCTATGATTTCAATCGTATCATCACTCTTTTTTAACAAGGCTCCATGAAATGTATAACTGTCTTTTGCCAAAGAGGGGTGATATCCAGGAGTAATAAAGTATTTTAAATCTTTTGTCAATTTAACATTTAAGTCATAATGACCATCAGAATAGAACTTCAACTCTTTTTTAAGAGTCACACCTGAAAGTTGTTGGGTTAAAACAACCGATATATTTTCACCATCTTTAAGAAGCATCTCTTTTTTGGATGAAGTATATGGAATTTGAAAAGCCTGATTGTTTATTTCTTCATCAGTAAATCTTACTTCCAAAGGAAGAAAGCCAAGCTCATCATTTACAAGTTGAAGTCTTTTCCCGTCAGGTGATGTATATTTTTTTTCATTTAGATAAAACTTGCTGATTCTTCCCAATTTGTCAATTTTCAATTCATAGTTTTTTGCTTTTAGGGTAAAAATTATATCTTCCCCATTACTTTTTAAACTTGATTTTTGTGTATTTGAGGGAATATCAGAAGTTATTTCCGATGTTACAGTTTTTTTGGTTGAAGTTGAAGTTTTGGAAATATTTTTTTCAACACTCTCAGTTGGATTTTGAACCGGTTTTGGAATAAAAAAATAATCATATGTTGCAAAAAACAAAAATGATAAAACCGTCGCAATTATAATTCTATTTTGATTACTAAGTTTATCTAGCACGAATAACCCTTTTATGTGGATATATTATAACTGACCAGACACAGATATATGATTGATATAAAACCCGGCATAAAAGTCAACTTTTTTATAAATCACCTTCATATTCCGGTCTCAGGAGAAAAAATATTCCTCCTTCATAGATAATATCTGTGTAAAATCAGTTATGAAAAGATTTTACAATATAAAAACTTTCTCTATCTTTCGGCACAAACCAAAAAGATACTTTTAGAAAAGATGGTTTCAATACCGTATATATATATGAGATTTTAGGAAAACTTTTTTTCACTACAGGATAATCTATACCACCATTAAAAAGCTGGT
>CAYRRJ010000143.1:0-4662 GCA_964426645.1 uncultured Campylobacterales bacterium
CAAAAAGAATAAAAGAAGTATATTATGTTATTTCCGATATAATCTGTTTAAAAAATTGTGGAGATTTTTATGTCCGAAAATGAGACAAAATATATATTTGTAACGGGAGGAGTTTTAAGTTCTCTCGGAAAAGGAATTGCAGCGGCGAGTATAGCAACTCTTTTGAAAAATGCCGGATTAAAAGTAAGTATTTTAAAAGCAGATCCGTATATAAATGTAGATCCGGGTACCATGAGTCCCTTGGAGCATGGTGAAGTTTTTGTAACAGATGACGGAGCTGAAACGGATTTGGATTTGGGGCATTATGAGAGATTTTTAGATGAAAACCTTTCCCAAAACAACAACTTTACGACAGGAAGGGTTTATTCGAGTGTAATCGAAAAAGAGAGAAGAGGAGATTATCTGGGAAAAACAATACAGGTAATACCTCATATAGTAGATGAGATTATAAGAAGGATTAAAAAAGCCGGAGAAGGACAGGATATACTTCTTGTGGAGATAGGAGGAACTGTCGGGGATATAGAAGGGCTTCCTTTTTTGGAAGCCATAAGAGCTTTGCGTACGGAAGTGGGCAGAGGAAGGGCTATGAATATTCACCTTACTCTTATTCCTTATATCAAAGTAGCAGGAGAGTTAAAGACAAAACCTACCCAACACTCTGTCCAAGAGCTTAGAAGGATAGGTATAACTCCGGATATGCTTATATGCAGAAGTGAGAAATCTCTCCCTAAAGAGTTGAAAAACAAACTTGCATTTTCCTGTGGAGTTGAGAGAAACTCTGTGATAGAATCAAGTGATGCACCGACTATCTATAAGGTACCTCTTAACTTTTTGCATGAGGATATACTAAAACCTATCTCCGAAGTTTTAAATTTGAAAGAGTTAAATCCAAATATGGATAATTGGGATACTTTGGTAAAAAGAGTAGTTGAGCCAAGCGGAAAGGTATGTATAGCTTTTGTGGGAAAATATCTTGATTTGAAAGAGTCATATAAATCTCTTACAGAATCTCTTATCCATGCGGGGGCCAATCTAAATACAAAAATAGAGTTGAAATGGGTAGATTCCGAAAATATAGAGGATAAAGGTGCCGATGAGATTCTCAATGATGTAGATGGTGTTTTGGTGGCCGGAGGATTCGGAGAGAGAGGTATAAAAGGAAAGATGGAAGCCATAAAATATGCAAGAGAAAACCAGATTCCGTTTTTGGGAATCTGTCTTGGTATGCAGTTGGCATTGATAGAGTTTGCGCGAAATGTACTCAAAATAGAAGATGCAGACTCTATAGAGTTTAACAAAGATTGTAAAAACCCTATAATTTATCTTATAGATTCTTTTATAGATGCAAGCGGGACTAAGCAGCTTCGTACTTTTACAAGTCCTCTAGGAGGTACTATGAGGCTTGGCGGTTATGATTGTGATACCAAAAATGGTTCTCTTTTGAGAAAAATATACGATGATAAAAAGGTTATAAGAGAAAGACATAGACATCGATATGAAGCCAATCCCGTATATAGAAAGGACTTTGAAAAGGCAGGGCTTGTTATAAGCGGAGAATCAAAAGGTCTTATAGAAGCTGTTGAGCTTAAAGAGCATCCTTTCTTTTTGGGAGTACAGTTTCATCCTGAATTTACTTCAAGATTGACAAATCCCAATCCGGTGGTAGTAGCATTTGCCAGAGCTTCTATAGAAAAAAGAAAAAATGACTAAAAAACTGAATAAAGAGGACATCCGGGCTCTTCTTGCCAACAGATTTGTTGATGATGAGTGTACAAAGCTGAGTGAAATACCTACACCTGAAAGTTTTAAAGATATAGACAAAGCTTCTAACAGGATTACAAAGGCTATAGATAACAAAGAGAAGATAGCCATAGTTGGTGATTATGATGTGGACGGGGTAGTTTCTTCTGTTATTTTAAGTACATTTTTTGATGATATGGATGTAAGATATGAGCTTGTTATCCCAAATCGTTTTATTGACGGTTATGGTTTGAGTTTGGATATCATAAAAAAACTTGATGCAGATGTTATTATAACGGTAGATAACGGTATATCAGCAGTGGAATCTGCAGCCTATTGCAAAGAGAAAGGGATAGACCTTATCATTACAGACCATCATACAGTACCTAGTGAAGTTCCTGAAGCTTATGCCATAGTTAATCCCAAACAGAAGGATTGTAGATTTCCAAATTGTGAGATTTGTGGTGCACAGGTAGCATGGTATCTTGTAGCGGCACTGAAAAACAGACTGCAGATTGATTATAACCTATCCTCTTTTCTGGATCTTTTGAGTATAGCTATAATGGCGGATATGATGGAACTTAGAGATATAAACAGAGTTATGGTAAAAAAAGGCATCAAGGCTTTAAATGTTTCAAACAGACCGGCTTTTGAGGCAATAAAGAGGTATTTTTCCAAAAAAACTTTGGAAACTGATGATATATCATTTTTGATAGCTCCTTTAATAAACAGTTCAGGCAGGATGCAGGATGCAAAATTTTCATATGAGTTTTTAAAAGCAAAAACTATTGAAGATGCAATGCTAAAACTTGATTATATTGTCGGGTTAAACAATGACAGAAAAGATGAGGAAAGACTGCTTTTTGAAGAGTCTTTGAAGCATGTCAGAGATGATGAAAACATTATCGTAGCATGGGGTGAAGAGTGGCATGAGGGAATTGTAGGAATTGTAGCTTCAAGACTTTCAAAAAGATTTAAAAAACCGGCTATTGTATTTTCTATAAATAATAATCAAGCAAAAGGCAGTGCCAGAGGAATAGGTGATATCAATATACTTTCTTTAATAGAAGAGCAAAAAGATATTCTTTTGGGATTTGGCGGACATAAAGGAGCTGCCGGAGTCTCTATAGAAGTAGATAAATTGGAAGAATTTAGAGAGAGAATGTTTGAATCTTTAAGAAAAATAGATAAGTCAAAGCTGAGAGTGCATACTGATGTTTTGGGAGAGATAGAACCCAGTGCGGTTGATTTTGAACTTTTGGAGATTATCGAAGAGTTTGAACCCTATGGGCAAAAGAATCCTAAACCTAGTTTTATACTTAGGGATATGTATGTAAAAGTTGACAAAGAGATAGGTAAAGATGCCGGGCATTTGAAGTTGATATTGCAAAACGGTACAAACACATTAGAGTCTATATTTTTTAATTATGACAAAAGAGTGAGACGAGGAGATGTTATCGATATCCTTTTTACTCTTTCAAGAAATGACTACAGAGGCTTGGTAACACCTCAACTGCTTATAAAAGAGATACTCTAACGACTTTTCCCGTCCAGGACGGGAACAAAAAGACAATCATCCAACTCCTCTTTTGTGATTTGGTTTTGATTTTTGTGAAATCTTGTTATTATCTGTTTATCATCTTTCTCGATAGGGGCTACCAAGAGTCCACCATCTTTTAATTGTTCAAATAGTTTTTGAGGAACCTCTTTGATAGAAGCGGAAAGCAAAATCCTATCATACGGAGCAAACTCCTTCCAGCCGTTTTGACCGTCATCGTATCTTATGTGAATACTGTTGATACCAAGAGTCTTGAATCTCTCCTTAGCCTCTTTAACAAGCCTTTCTATTCTCTCTATAGAAAATACTCTTCTTATTAGTTTGCTCAAAATTAGAGCTTGATAACCGCTTCCACAACCAATCTCCAGTACACTGTCTGCATCTTTACATGTAAGTGCTTCGCTCATCTTTGCAACTGTCAAGGGAGAGCTTATCCACTGGCTTCCGGCAAGTGGCAAAGCATCAAGTTTATATGCGTGCATACCGAAACCTTTAGGTACAAAAAGTTCCCTCTCACTTGTTGCGATTGCTTCAAAAACATCATCGCCAATCTTGCAAACTTTTCTTATCTCTTCAGCCATTTTTCTTGATTTTTGGAGTCTTATTTTTGTTTGAAAATCCACTACTTTATCCCTACATTCATATATCTTCTCATCTTCTTTATCACTCTTTTGTCAAAATCACTATTTAGTATATCTTGCAAATCATCTTCTATTCTAAGACCAAAAGGGTCTGTTATAGAACTAGCTCCTGCCATATCATCATCTTTTGAGTTTGCAATCATCACAAAGCATTGATTTGCTATTGCCAGGGCTTTTGAGAGAGTTTGCAGATGCTCTCTTCTCTCTTTTCCCCAATACGCAGGAATCAGTATCAAATCCGCTCCTCTTACTCTGTACCACAAATCTATAAATCTAAGCTCAAAACAGATTAAAACAGCGATCTTTATCCCGTCAATCTCTACTATTTTTATATCTTCTTGGCTACCTCTATCAAAGTATTTGTCTTCTCCTCCAAATAAAAAAAGTTTATGTTTTGCTCTGGAGTAAATCTTTTTTCCATCTTTATAGATTTTGGCACAGTTGTAAAAACTACCGTTTAATTTTTCAATAACACTCAAAGAGAGTACTCTATCTTTTGAAAATTCCAAAATAGTCTTTTTCTCTTTACATGTAAACTCATAAGCACTTTGCAGTTTCTCATAATCATACCCTCCCACAACATACTCAGGAGCTAAAATGATAGAGTCCTTATCAGTTCTCAAAACCAAGGAGGAGAGCTTCTCTAGGCTCTTCTCGTAACTCATAGAGGCATAAGGATAATAGAGGGTATATAGCTTTTTAGAAGTCTTCAAAAGAGAGACT
>CAYRRJ010000144.1:0-4645 GCA_964426645.1 uncultured Campylobacterales bacterium
AAGCATCACTAAAGTCACTATGCATATCATATGGTGCGTAACATCAGTTATTAATACTGGTGTTGTTCTTCATTCACTTCCGAATCATCATATGGATCCAGATGGGTGGTGATTATCCACTCGTCTCTAGTATTTATATTTTTTATGGCATCTTCTACTCTGTCAGCAGATCTGTGAGCTTCAAGAAGAGAGATGTCTGTATCAAAAACAAGATGAACATCCACAAAATTTGTGTTTCCTGATTTTCTTGTTTTCAGATAGTGATAGTCGTTTATCATTTTTTCATCTTCTATAATCTGTTTTATTTTTTCCACAGTATCTTCATCCAGTGCCGCATCAAGAAGCATATATACCCCGTCTTTGATTATCTCATAAGATGAATATATGATGTATATTGATATAATTACACCCATAATAGAGTCTATCAGGTGAAAATTTGTAAATTTTATTACTATTAGAGATATAAGAATTATACCATTACTGAAAATATCCGTTTTGTAATGCAATGCATCTGCTTTTATAACCATATTGTCTGTTTTTTTTGCTACATAGTTTAGAAAAAGAACCAATGATACGGTAAGTACCAAAGAGATAATCATAACGATGATAGAAGGTGTTAAAAGTGATACTTTATCTCCTGTATATGCTTTTTTGATTGCTTCGTAAAATATAAATATACCGGACATTGTTATGACTGTACCTTCTATGACAGCAGCAAGAGCCTCAATTTTTCCTCTACCGTAGTTAAACTGCTCATCTGCGGGTTTTTCAGCCTTGTTTATCGCAAAATAGTTGAAAGCAGAAACTATCAAATCCAGTATAGAGTCGATAGCACTTGCCAGTACAGCAACCGAACCGCTCATGATACCTATAACAAGTTTTATGATTATCAAAACTGTTGCTGTTAAGCTTGATACAACTGTAGCTCTTTTTTGTAATGTCATTCTTGTAATACCTCTGTATAGAAATTTATACTTGCACAATGCAGACCACCCCTCTCTCTTATAAAGACAGAGGAATCAATACCGATTATATCCAAATTTGGACAAATTTTTTTAAATTTCTTTAAGACTTTTATATCATTTTTATCATTATAGATAGGCACCAAAACTGCATTATTGACAAAAACAAAGTTGATATATGTTGCAGGAAGTCTTTCTCCTTCCCAGATTTTAGGTTTGGGAAGAGGTAGAGGAACTAGTTTATAGCCTGTTTTTAACAGCTCTTTTTCCATTTTCTGTAGTTCTTCAAAATGTTCGTCATTTTTATCATAACATTTTGTATATACTATAGTGTCTTTATTGATGAATCTTGCCAAAGTATCTATATGGGCATCTGTATCATCACCTAAGAGTTTTCCATGATTTAGTATTATTAGTTTTTTTAGTCCGAACAGTTGTTTTAATTTTGTTTCTATCTGTTTTTTAGAAAAATTTTTGTTTCTGTTTGGATTAAATATACATCTTGAAGTTGTTAACATAACTCCGTTTCCGTTTGAGTCTATGCTTCCTCCCTCAAGTATGAAATCTATATTTTCAAGATAATCAAAAAATCCTATATCCAGAAGTCTTTGGTTTAGACTATTGTCCAGAGTGTAGTCAAATTTTTCTCCCCATGCATTGAATCGGAAATTGTATTTATGAAGTTTACCGCTTTTATAAACTGATATTGCTCCGAAATCTCTTATCCATGTATCATTGGTTTCTATTTCCAAAAATTCTATATTTTGTATTTTTGTAAAAAAAGATGTAACTCTTTTTTTATTGTCACATATAACTATACATTTTTGAAATCGGCTGAGAGTTGTTATGAAATCTACATAAGATTTTTTTATCTCTTTTATGCTATGGTGCCAGTCACTTGTTTTTTTGGGAAATACGACCATTATATACTCTTGTTCTTCCCATTCGGCAGGTAATCTTGTCAATCTGTTTCCTTTTACATGTAAGAGATATATACAGTCAGGATTATATCAAATTTAAGCATAACTTCATTAAAATGTAAAGTATGAACATAGAAGTTTTTAACAAAATAGGTCGTTTTCAGAATAAAAGTATCAAACATATCAATATATACGCAATGGTATTAGCCGGTATATTTGCATTTGTTGCTGCATTTGTTGTGATTTTCAATGAATATCTTGATTTTAACAAAGAGATAGTAAGTATAGAAAAAGAGTATATCAAATCACAAAAACGGATTGTCGTGCAAAGAGTTATGCTGTTGGAAAAAATTATAGAGTATAACTATCAAAATATAGAGGATAAAGACAAACTGACAAAAAATATAAAAGATATGGTTTCCAAAATTTTGACTGATAATAAAATGACTCTTTTTATATTTTCATCTAGTAAAAAAATATTTGTTTCAAAAAATTTCAAATATGAAAATCATATTAAAAAGATATTACCTAAGATAAAAAAAGACAATATGGTGTTTTTGAAATTTGGAGCTCAGAAAAAAAACTACCTATTTTTTGTGAAGAGATTTGAAAAGCTTGAGTGGATTTACGGTTGTGGTATATGTGTAGATAATATACAGGATGTTATAGAGCAAAAAAGAGTGATATATAAAAACAAGATTTCAGGGTTTATTTTAAAAATTGTATCTCTTACTTTTATTCTTTATATATTTAGTATTCTAAAGTACAGATTTTTTACCGACAAGGTTTCAAAGGAGCTACAGTATATAACAAATTCTTTTGAAGAGGCTTCTTCTTCATACAAATCTATCAATATAAAAAAACTGGAATTTGACGAATTTAGAAAAATAGCAATACACGCAAATGATATGATAGATAGAATCAAAAAGAAAAACAGTGCTCTTATAGAGTTAAATTCCAATCTGGAAAACCTTATAGCTCAGAAAACCAAAGAGTTACAGAAATCAATAGCATATACAAAAGAACTTTTGGAATATCAGGACAAATTTGTAAAAAATGCTATACATGAGATAAATACTCCCTTATCTATTATTTTAATGAATGTTGAGTTATACAATATGAAATATGAGAAAAACAGCTATCTTCTCAAGATAGAGGCTGCAGTTAAAGTTTTGGAAAATATTTACGGAGATTTGGGATATATTGTAAAAAAAGACAGAGTTGAATATGAAAAACACATGATAGACTTTTCTCTTTTTTTAAGGGAGAGAGTAGAGTATTTTAAAGATGTGGCTAGTGGAAATGAATTAAGATTAAAAACAGATATAAAAGAGGGTTTATATATCTTGTTTAATGATGTTCAGCTTCAAAGGTTGTGTGATAACAATATATCCAATGCCATAAAATACAGTTATCCAAAAGAAACAGTATTCATTGAACTTTACAGGGAAGAAGGTTGCATTATACTGAAAATTTCAAATGTCGGAGATGAAATAAAAGATAGTGAAAGGTTGTTTGAAAGATTTTATAGAGAGGATAATGCAAAAGGTGGATTTGGATTGGGATTAAATATAGTAAAGGGAATCTGTGAGAACAATAAAGTTAAAATAGATGTGAAATCGAATAGGAAAATTACAGTTTTTTCCTACTACTTTGAATGCCAGAAGGAGAAGTAAAATGAAAATTTTGTTGCTTGAAGATGAAACCATGCTTCGAAATTCTATTATCGAATATTTAGAGTCTTTGGGGCATGAGCTGGTTGGCTATTCAAAAGGTGATGATGCTTTTAAAGCTATTGAAAGTGAGATTTTTGATCTTTTGATACTGGATATAAATGTACCCAAAATGAATGGTTTGGAACTTCTTAAAAAATTAAAAGATATAAAGAATGTACCTACAACTATCTTTATAAGCGCACAAATAGACATAGAAGATATAAGTAGTGCATTTGAATTGGGTGCCAGTGATTATCTGAAAAAACCGTTTCATCTAAAAGAGCTGTCTTTGAGAATAAACAGAATAAAAAAAGAGCAGACGGCAAAAAAATCTCAACAGGTTATATTAAACAGCAAATACAGCTTTTCAAAAGAGAAACAAATTTTGTTTTTTAATAACAATGCACAGACACTTACAAAAAAACAGTTACAAATCTTAACACTTTTAAGTGAGAATATCGGCATGATAGTTGATTTTGAAAAATTTAGAAGTTATGTATGGGGAGGAGAACCTGTGGATAATGCCACCATAAGGGCGGAAATAAGCAGATTTAGAAAATCTTTGAAAGATGATTTTATCAAAAATGTAAAAGGGATAGGATATAAAATAGATAAATATTTTTCCTGAAATTTTATTTTCATAGTGCTACTTTTCTTCTCAATTAATAAAAAAATCTATTTCAAAAATATCTAATATATTGTAATGCTACGATAATGCTACGGTGATTTTATAATATATAATCAGAATAATATTTAAGGAGATGTTGATGTCAAATGTTTTTGAACCAAACAGAGAGTTTAGTAGAGAAGCCAGAATCAAAAATATGTGTGAATACAGGGAATTGTGTTATCAGGTAGATGATGATTATGAAGGATACTGGGATAAGTTGGCTAAAGAGAAGATTGACTGGTTTGAACCTTATGACAAAGTTTTGGATGAAAGTGATGCACCTTTTTATAAGTGGTTTACAGGCGGAAAACTGAATGTTACCCATCAGTGTATAGGAAGACACCTAAAAAGCAGAAAGAATAAAGCTGCAATTATCTG
>CAYRRJ010000145.1:0-4641 GCA_964426645.1 uncultured Campylobacterales bacterium
CAACCCATTCAAGATAACCAAGCCCTACAGGAGGTGTATCTTTGGTAGTTGTTTCGAAAATAGGACCTACCCCTATATAATCAGCTCCTCTCTCTTTAGCCTCCATAGCTTGAGAAGGAGAGTGAGTGGAGAGTCCTATGATTTTATCCTCTCCCAAAAGTGCTCTAACATCTTCTATATCCATATCGTCTTGACCTATATGAACACCATCAGCATCACACAAAAGAGCAATCTCTACACTATCATTTACGATAAAAACAACTCCATTTTCTCTACACAACTTAGATATCTCTTTCGCTTCTTTTACTTTTTCTTTTATATTCTTATATTTTTCTCTATATTGAATTATCTTAATCCCACCCTCTATCATCTGCTTTACACACTCGATATTTGTCTTTCCGTTTGCAAAATTCTCAGCAGTTATACCGTAAAGTCCCGAAGGTAGCTCTTTTGTCATAATCTATTCCTTTGTATTTCAAATCTTTACATGTAAGCAAAATTCTATTTTTTTAAACTCTCCCAGTCCTTAAAAACCGGTTGATAACCCTTACTTTTTATGAGTTTTACTATCTCTTTTACATCTCTTTTATCGGATATGTCAAATTGAGCTGTCGAACTCTCCATATCGCTGTATCCTCCTACATCGGTTTTAGAACCGGCAGATAGTCTTGTCACTCCCAAATCTAGCAGATTGTCTCTAAAATTGCTTCTCTCTCTAGTGGAGATATTTATACCTATACTTGGCATAAAAAGCCTATATGCCAACATAAACTGCACGAAACTTACATCGTCTATTACATGTAAAGGTTTGAAATCGCCTTCTGCTTGATTGATTCTAGGCAAAGAGAGTGAAAACTCAACATCCAAAAACTTATCCATTAGATATCTAGCATGAAGACCGCTCAAAAAAGCTTCGCTTCTTACCTCTCCAAGTCCGAACAGCGTTCCGATATTTACAGCTCTAAATCCCGCTTTCGCACCCCTTTGGGGAGTCTCCAATCTTCTTTTAAAATCCCTCTTTTCACCCGAAGTATGAACTTGGGAATAAATCTTTTTATCATACACTTCTTGATAAACGGTCAAACTATCAGCTCCGGCTTCAACCAATTTGGCATACTCACTCTCACTCATAGGATAAACCTCTATGGCTATCGAAGAGAAGTACTTTTTCAATATCCCGACAGCCCCCACAAGATAATCCAAATCAGCAATCTTCTTAGCCTCTCCGGTCAATAAAAGTATATGTTTTATACCATTTTTTGCTATCTCTCTCGCCTCTTTGTCAATCTCATCAAAATTCAGATGTTTTCTCTTAATCCTATTTTTCTTGCTAAACCCACAATACGAACAGTTGCTACTGCAAAAATTGGATATATAAATCGGCATATACAACTGTATGACTCTACCAAAATGTCTAACTCTATGCTTTTGAGCAATTTGAGCCATATCTTCAAGATAATCCACCGCCGCGGGAGAGAGTAGATTTAAAAAATCAAAAACATCAAGCCTCTCTTTAAATAGAGAGTTTTTTATATCGTCACTTCTTAAATTCTTAAAATAACCCTCATAATCAAACCCCTCGAACTCATCTAAGATATCTAAGAACGAGTTATATTTTGCCAAATTATTCATACAAAAAACCGGTTAAAGGTGATGAGGCATTTGCTTTGTTCGATTTTTTTGCCAATTTTGCTCTATAAGCCAATCTCCCCGCTTCAACCGCCAAAGAGAAGGCTTTTGCCATGTCTTTTGGGTTTTTGGCATTTGCGATTGCAGAATTTACCAAAACCGCATCTGCTCCCATCTCCATAGCTTCACTAGCTTGAGAAGGAGCTCCGATACCCGCATCCACTATGATAGGAAGTGTTGACTCCTCTATAAGGATTTTAATCATATCTTTTGTTTGCAATCCCTGATTTGAGCCGATAGGAGAACCAAGAGGCATAACAGCACTAGCTCCGGCATCTTCCAATCTCTTAGCAACAATTAAATCCGGCATCATATAAGGAAGCACTACAAACCCCTCATCTACCAAAATTTTCGTCGCTTTTATCGTCTCTTCGTTATCGGGAAAAAGATACTTCATATCGTTTATGACTTCTATCTTTATAAAATTTCCACATCCCGCTTCCCTTGCCAACCTTGCCAAAAGCACCGCCTCTTTCGCATCTCTTGCTCCTGAAGTATTTGGCAGCAAAACAACATCTTTGGGGATATACGAGAGGATATTTTCACTTTTACTGCCAAAATCCACTCTTCTAAGAGCAACCGTTATCATTTGCGATCCGCTGGAAGCCAAAATCTGCGGAATTACCGCCTTATCGGGGAATTTTCCGGTACCCGTAAAGAGTCTGTTGCTAAACTCTACTCCACCAAGTTTTAAACTATCTTGCATATTTACTCCTGATATTCAATACTCCCGCTCCATCTCCTATACCGAAACCATCTTTAATCGCACCATAAACAAACTCTTTTGCCTCTTTTACCGATGTTTTCAAATCACTCCCGTTTGCCAAAAGAGAAGCTATCGCAGATGAGAGTATGCAACCTGTACCGTGAGTATTTTTAGTCTCAATCTTGCTTTTACTTAAAATTTTAAACTCTCCGTCATAAAAAACATCAACAGCGCCCTTTTTGAAATCTCCACCCGTTATCAAAACGGCGTTTGCGCCTATCTCTTTCAATCCCAAAGCCGCTCTTTTTATATCTTCTAGCGAGTCGATTTCAAATCCTGCAAACCTCTCCGCCTCTTTGAAATTTGGTGTAATCAAAGTGGAGATTTTAAACAAACTCTCTAAAGCATCTATGCACTCTTCATCCACCATTTCAAAACCGCTACTTGATATAAGAGGAGTATCCAAAACAACCGCACCTTTGAAATCCCCAAGTCCCTCTTCTATGGCTTTGGCAACCTCTCTGTTTGGAATCAATCCTATCTTAACAGAGTCGATTTTTATATCTTCTAGCAAGGAGAGTATCTGTGCTTTTACTATCTTTGCATCAACCGCCTCAACCCCAAAGACACCTTTTGTATTTTGAATCGTCAATGCACTGACAACCCCAAGCGGATAGAGTCCAAAAGCTTCAGAAGTTCTTATATCTGCCAAGAGACCGGCTCCTCCGCTTGGATCTAGTCCTGCGATACTAAGTATCTTTTTCATACTTCTTGGTAAAGTTTAGATCCGCTTTTGACAAAGCTCTCGGACATCTCTTTCATACCCTCTTGCAATGCCCTCTTCTCATCTTTGATACCTTTTTTATCCGCATACTCTCTCACATCTTCACTTATCTTCATAGAGCAAAATTTAGGTCCGCACATAGAGCAAAAGTGAGCCACTTTCGCATTTGGCGAAGGGAGAGTCTCATCATGAAACTCTCTGGCTCTATCCGGGTCAAACCCGATATTAAACTGGTCTTCCCATCTAAACTCAAATCTAGCCTTACTCATTGCATTGTCTCTAATTTGGGCTCCTGCATACCCTTTTGCCAAATCTGCCGCATGTGCTGCTATCTTGTAGGTTATGATTCCCTCTTTTACATCATCTCTGTTTGGAAGTCCGAGATGCTCTTTGGGAGTTACATAACAAAGCATAGAAGTACCGTACCAGCCGATTTGCGCCGCTCCAATCGCCGAAGTTATATGATCATACCCGGGAGCTATATCGGTAACCAAAGGCCCAAGAGTATAAAAAGGAGCTTCAAAACAATCTTCCAACTCTTTTGTCATATTCTCTTTTATCTTTTGCATCGGAATATGTCCGGGACCCTCTATCATAACCTGCACATCGTGCTTCCAAGCGATTTTCGTAAGCTCTCCCAAAGTCTCAAGCTCTGCAAACTGCGCTTCGTCATTGGCATCATACAAAGAGCCCGGTCTCAAACCGTCACCCAAAGAAAACGCCACATCATAAGCTTTCATAATTTCACAAATATCCTCAAAATGCTCATATAAAAAGCTCTCTTTGTGATGATACAGACACCATTTTGCCATTATCGAACCGCCTCTTGAGACGATTCCCGTGAGTCTATCGGCAGTCAAAGGGATGTATTTAAGCCTGACTCCTGCGTGAATCGTAAAGTAATCCACCCCCTGCTCGGCTTGTTCTATCAGCGTATCTCTAAAAATCTCCCAGGTAAGATTTTCAGCAACTCCATCAACCTTTTCCAAAGCTTGATAAATCGGTACCGTACCGATAGGAACGGCTGAATTGCGTATAATCCACTCTCTTGTTTCGTGTATGTTTTTGCCGGTTGAAAGATCCATAACAGTATCCGCACCCCATCTCGTAGCCCAAATCATCTTTTCCACTTCTTCTTCTATCGAAGAGGTCGTAGCCGAGTTTCCGATATTTGCATTTATCTTTACCATAAAATTTCTGCCGATTATCATAGGCTCGATTTCAGGGTGGTTTATATTTGCCGGAAGTACGGCTCTACCGGAAGCTATCTCGTCTCTTACGAACTGGGGCGTATAGATTTCCGGCAAATTTGCTCCAAAACTCTCTCCTTTATGGCATTTGGAGAGAAGTCCGTTTTCTCTTGCTTCTTGAAGTTTGCAATTTTCTCTAATTGCTACATACTCCATTTCAGGAGTAACAATCCCCATCTTCGCATAGTGCATTTGGGTTATGTTTTCGCCTT
>CAYRRJ010000146.1:0-4587 GCA_964426645.1 uncultured Campylobacterales bacterium
TTACATGGATGAACAATGACAACAGAGCTGTCAGTTACACTATATTAAAAGAGTTTGACGGTAAGGAATATAAACTTACGGGTATAAAGTCTTTAAGTTATAAAGATGAAGATGTAATACCGGGCATAGAGTATAAATACAGAGTAGTAGCAATAGACAGATACGGACTCTCTTCCGAGCCTTCCGAGCCTATTTTGATAACTATTCCAAAAGAGTAAGTATATATGCCTAACTTTCAGACCAACAGTTTAGCTATGCCAAATTTTCCGGTGAAATTTGGTGACAGCTATTTTAAATATATAGCAATTTCTCCAAGAGGAGAGTATCTTGTTAAAACAGAATCATTTGGGGTAGAGTTTTTTCTTCAAATTAAAAAGAAGGGAGACAGATATCTGGTCAAAGGTGATAAAATCAGCAGGCCTTCCCAAGTCGTATTTTTACAAAAAGCTTTAAAAGATTTCAGAGATTTGACAGACTCTGATACTACTTTTTCAAATATAGAGTTTACTAAACAGAAAACAACAAGACGTTATAAAAGCGTAGTAGATATAGATTTTTTTGCATATAAATTTGATACGGATAAAGATATATATATTGAAGTGGGATTTGGCAGTGGAAGACATCTTCTGTATCAGGCAAAAAAACATCCTGAAAAAATTCTTATAGGATTGGAGATTCACAAGCCTTCTTTGGAGCAGGTTGCAAAGCAGTGTGAATTGCAGGAAATCAGTAATATTCTACTATTGGATTATGATGCAAGAATTTTTCTTGAATTTTTGAAATCAAACAGTGTTGAGAAAATTTTTGTTCATTTTCCTGTACCTTGGGACAAGAAACCGCATAGAAGAGTGATTTCCGAAGATTTTATCAATGAAGCGATAAGAGTATTGAGAGACAAAGGTACTTTGGAGCTTCGCACAGACAGCGACAACTATTTCGAGTACTCTTTCGGTGAATTTATGAAACTGAACAAATCTGCTTTACATGTAAACAAAAATCAAGATTTACCGGTCAGCAGCAAGTATGAGGACAGATGGAAGAGATTGGAAAAAAATATATATGATATTGTCTTTGTCAACAGTGAAATCTCCAAAGAGAAGGAAAAAATAGAAAAACTTGCCTTTTTTGAGCAGTATGACTTTTCCAAAGTAAAAGAAAAACTTAGACAAACGGTTATGAGAGAAGGAGAGTCTTTTGTTCATATAGAGGATATATTTACTATAAACGAAAAGAGAGGTATTTTAAAACTCTCTTTTGGAGCAAGTTTTAAAAATGAGAGAGCATATATCATATTTTCGGAAGAAAATACTTGTTATTTTCCGGATAATGTATTGGCAACCAGAGACAATAAACAAGCACATAAGCTTATAAGAGAGTGGTTAAATGGCACATGTAGTTAAATCTGAAAATCTATGTTTGGGGTATGGAAGAGATGAGCCGGTTATTACCGAAGCTACTTTTACTATAGAACCTCATGATTTTGTATTTATAACAGGTAAAAGCGGAAGTGGAAAATCAACACTATTAAAATCTTTATATGGTGAATTATTACCAAAAAAGGGCAGTTTGAATATATGTGGAATAGATGCTCATAAAGTAAATTCAACCAGTCTGAATCTTTTGAGAAGGTACCTTGGAATAGTTTTTCAGGATTATAAACTCATAGATGAATGGAGTATTGAAGAAAATATCATGTTGCCTTTGAGGGTTGGTGGTTTTTCAAAAACTGTCTGTGAAAAACAGGCGCATAAACTTTTAAGACATGTAAGACTCACACACAAAGCAGGCAAATATCCTCTTGAGTTAAGTGGTGGAGAACAGCAAAGAGTTGCGGTTGCCAGGGCTTTGGCTCATAACCCGGTATTGATTTTGGCAGATGAACCGACAGGCAATCTAGATGACTATTCCAGTGAAGTTATATGGAATCTTTTGAAAAATGCAAGAGATCATCTTGGTACCACTGTAGTTGTTGTAACTCATAATATACCTTCAACCATAGGGATAGATTATAAACACTATTTTTTAGAAAGCGGGGTGTTGTATGAAGTCTCTTAAGAATCATTTTTCAGTTATACTTTCACTTTTTGTCCTGCTTTTTAGTTTACAGTTTAGTATTATGATGGATAAAATAATCAAGATTAAAAATAGAACACTGATAGAAAACTATTCTATAGTTGTAGTTTCAAAAAAGAAATTGAATCTTGCAAAAGTACAGGCTAAAATACCTCATGTTGTATCTTTAACTCCTATCAGTTCAAAAAAGATACTGGACAGATTAAAAAACGATATGTCTTCAAAAAATCTTGCTCTTTTAAAGATTGCACTGCCTTATTTTTACTCTCTAAAACTGGATATACTTCCGACTTCAAAAAAGATTGAAGAGATTAAGAAAACTCTTTTGAAAATAGACGGGATTACAAAAGTGGAAACATTTGCAAAAACGCATTCCCAGATTTTCAGAATGTTTGAGATATTTCAGATAATGACATATCTCTTTTCTGTTATAATCATACTGATATCAATTCTACTTCTCTTTAAACAGATAAGAATCTGGATTTTGGAGCATGAAAAGAAGATTAAAATAATGGGTTATTTCGGAGCCTCTTTTTGGATGAAAAGTTCTTTTTTGTATAAATTGGTATTGATAGATTCTGTTATTAGCGCATTTTTGGTTACTCTTTTATTTAGTATTGCTCCAAAACTGGGTATTGTAAAACAAAAGACAGAGCTTATCGGTATATCATTACCAAAGTTTGATATTTTCAAAGATGCTGGAATATTGTTTACTTTTTCTCTTCTCCTCTCTTTGTTTATAGTAACTTTGGTAGCAAAAAAAATGGATAGTAAATGACAAAAAAGATTTTGGTTTTCTTTTTGTTGTTCGTTACTTTGCTTATAGGAGCAGATACTCAAAAAAAAATTAAACAGCAGACCAACTATCTAAAAAGCAAAGGAAGATTGGAAAAGAGAATTTCCAGAAAACTGAAAGATGTTGCAAATGAGATAGTAAAACAGATGAATAATCTCAAGGTACTGAAAATCAGAATAGACAAACTTGACAGGATAATTGTTGAGAATGAAAAAATCATCTCTGATAAGAAAAAGATATTGAATTCGTTGATGGATAACAATAAAGAGTTGTCCAGACAGAAAAAGGATTTGGAACATAAAATAATCAATATAATAGCAGAGGATTTTTCTTATTATCTAGTGACAGACAAGAGTTACATAGATACAAAAGATGCCATTTTAATAGATGAGATATTGGAAAAAATGGACATAATTTTAAAAAAGGAGTTTTCTGTTCTGGCTCAAAATTATAAGAAAATAAATAAAAATATCGCAGAACACCAAAATGAGATAAACAGGATAAAAAAAGATATAGATCATTTTTTAAAACAGAAACAGGAGCTTATATCTCTTAAACAAGAGAGAGAAAAAGCCATAAAAAAATTAAATAGCGAAAAAATAGCATATAAAAAAAGACTACAGAGGCTTCAAAAAGAGAAAAGAGCGATACAAGCAACATTACAGAAGCTGAAAATAATCCAAAAAGCAGAGACGCTTGAGGCTAAGAGAAGAGAAGAATTGGCAAGGAGAGCAAAGAAAGGATTGAAAAAGCTCAGCGTTCGACAGATAGGATCTTCCTATCAAGCAAGTAAGGTAAAAAAATACAGAGGAAGAAAAACAATAGCTCCTATGGACAACTGTTTTGTAAAAAGAAAATTTGGAAATTATATAGATCCTGTATATAATATGAAAATTTTTAATGAATCTGTAATTTTGAGTTCAAAAACAAAAAATGCCAAGGTTAAAAGTGTCCTAAACGGAAAAGTGGTTTTTGCAAAAGAGACCGCTGTTTTGGATAAGGTAGTTATTATAGAAAACAGTGGAGGTATTCATACCATATATGCACATTTGAGTAAAATAGCACCAACAATCAGAGTTGGTAAAAGGATTAAGAAAGGGTACGTTATAGGTAGAGTTGAAAGAGATTTGACTTTTGAGGTAACTTGGAAAAGTTATCATATAAATCCTTTGGATTTGATAATAATTAAGTAACATTAGTTAAGTAAGTATGTAGGAGAAGTAATGAAAAATAGAAAAAGAGTTTTGGTAAAGTTTTCAGGTGAGGCTCTTGCCGGTGAGAATGGTTTTGGTATAGATACTGTTATCTTGAAATTTATTGCCAATGAAATAAAAACATTGATACAAAGAGATATAGAAGTTGGTATAGTAATAGGGGGAGGAAATATAATAAGAGGTGTGAGCGCTGCCAAAGATGGAATTATCAAGCGTTCAAGCGGAGATTATATGGGAATGCTTTCTACTGTTATCAACTCTATAGCCATGCAGGAAGCATTGGAGCATGTAGGTATAGATGTAAGGGTTCAAAGTGCTATAAAGATGGAAGCCATATGTGAAACATTTATAGTTCGTCGTGCCAAAAGGCATCTTGAAAAGGGGAGGGTTGTTATATTTGCAGCAGGAACAGGAAATCCTTTTTTCACTACCGATACAGCTGCTACGCTTAGAGCAGTAGAAATAGATGCTGATATGATTATTAAAGCAACAAAGGTTGACGGA
>CAYRRJ010000147.1:0-4584 GCA_964426645.1 uncultured Campylobacterales bacterium
CTATGGGACACAGTATCGGAGATCAGGTTTTAATACAGAGTGCAAAAAGAATAAAAAACAGTGTAAGAGAAGATGATATCGTTGCAAGATTTGGAGGGGATGAATTTGTTTTGGTAATCAAAAACATATCTAGTGAGTTTGTCATAGATGATATAGCTCAAAAAATTCTTGATAACCTATCTAAACCTGTTGAAGTAGAAAAAAATAAATTTTATATAAGTGCGAGTATCGGTATTTCTCTAATTCCTGATGACAGTAAAGATATAGAAAATCTTTTGAGTTACGCAGACAGTGCTATGTATAGGGCAAAAGAGGGTGGTAGAAATCGTTATGAATTTTATACAAAAGATATGTCAAAAAAAGCATTTGAAAGGGTTGTTATGGAAAACTCTATCAGAACTGCTTTGGAAAATAACGAGTTTGAGATGTATTATCAGCCTCAAATCAATACTAAAACAAAGAAAATTGTAGGTGCTGAGGCTTTAATAAGATGGAATCATCCCTCTTTGGGAGTTGTTTCTCCCTCAAAGTTTATTCCTATATCTGAAGAGTCTGGTCAAATAGTGGAAATAGGAAAATGGATAATTTATCAAGTTATGAAAGATACTTCATCTTTTAAGAAAGATAAATTAAATTTAAAAAATATATCTATTAATTTGTCAATAAAACAGTTAAATGATGCAAATCTTATATCCATAATCAAAAATGCCATAGATGAAACACAGTGTAATCCAAAATGGATAGAGTTTGAAGTTACAGAAACATTTGCTATGAATAATCCTGATAATGTGATAATTTTACTGAATAAAATCAAGGATTTGAAATGTAAAATTTCTATAGATGATTTTGGTACAGGATATTCATCTTTACAGTATCTAAAAAAATTCCCAATAGACAAACTGAAAATAGACCAATCATTTGTAAAAGATATTATTTGTGATGAAGATGATGAAGCCATCGTCAAAGCTGTTATACTTATTGCAAAGAGTATGAAGCTTGATGTTATAGCAGAAGGTGTTGAAGAGAATCATCAAAAAGACATGCTTATAAACAATGGGTGTGACATGGCTCAGGGATATCTGTTTTCAAAACCTCTTCCTCTAAAAGAGTTTAAAAGTTTTGTAAAAAAATACAACAGGGAATATTTTAATGAATAATATAAAATCAAAATATGATGTAATAATAGTCGGTTCCGGTCCTGCCGGATTGGGGGCTGCTTTCAAGATAGCACAAAACTCTGAAAAATCTGTACTTCTCTTGGAAAAAAAGAAGATAAGCTCAGGAGGTCTTAGAAATGACTGCAAACAGAATTATACATTTCCGGTCGGATTTCCTTTGGAGCATTGGAGTAAGGATGAGGCAAACGAACTTTTGGATGAGGTAAAAACTCATCTCAATCCCAAGATGGAAAAGAGGGTTAATGTTGAAAAATATCTGAAAAGAGCTAGAAAAATAGGGGTAGAGATACTCTCAATAGACCAGGCACATGTAGGTACAGACAAATCTTCCAAACTGATAGGCGATCTGATACGGAAATTAAGAGATTTAAATGTGGATATAGCATTAAATACAGAAGTTAAAAAACTTTTCAAAGATACAAAAGAGATAGAGTTATCTGGCGGTGAGAAAATATCTTTTGATGATTTGGTATTGGCTGTAGGAAGAGCCGATTATGACTGGTTGCAGGAACAGATGGATATACTTGGTGTGAAATATGTGGATAATATTGTGGATATAGGTGTCAGGATAGAGACAAAAGAGGAAAATTATCCTATAGTCAGAGATTATTATGACCCAAAAATACTTTTTCCTGAAAAAGTAAGAACATTTTGTACAAATTCGGGGAGTGCTCATGTTGTGAAAGAGAAGTATAAGGGTTACTATTCGGTAAACGGTCATTCTCTTTCAAAAGAAAATGAAAGAAACAATCTGGTTAACTTTGCAATGTTGAAAACCATAAGATTGACCGAGCCTGTTGTCAGTGGCCAACAGTTTGGAAAAATACTAGGAGAGATGGTTATGCAACTCAGCGGAGGTTCTGTAATAATGCAAAGAGTAGGTGATTTTAGGCTTGGAAGCAGAAGTAAAAAAGAGACATTTAACAGTGATTTGTATGATTTTAAACCTACATTGAAAGGTGCAGTTGCGGCAGATTTGTCTCTTAGTATGCCTTCGAAGATTCTAAGAGATATATGGAAAGCTATGAAAATGTTAGATACTATCATCCCCGGTGTTTTACATCCTTCAACTATCATATACTATCCTGAAATAAAAACTTATGCAAACAGACCGGAATTTATAGATAAAAATTTTCAAGTTAAAGAGGGGTATTATATAATAGGGGACGGAGCCGGTACAAGTAGAGGTATTACAGCTGCCTGGGCTTCAGGCATAAGGGCTGCCAAAGGTATATTGGGGTGAATCATCTGTCTGTTTGAAATTCAAATATCGCGCCTATTGATTTTGTAGGTTTGTTTACTATTATATTGGCATCCCAAATCATATTTCCGACTACACATGTCGGAAGAGTTACACTGCCTGTATATAGATTTTTGGCTGTCTTTTTTAGTAAAAATTCATGGAATCCCATATTCATATTGGTTGCGTAAACTTTTACTTCCAGAGAATTTAACTCTATACCTTCTGTTTTTGCTTTAAAAGTTATAGGTTTCATCAAAGGTATGCTTTTAGGAATGATTTCAAGTGTTATTTTACTTCCGTCTTTAAGAGTTATACTGCACTCTTTTACATGTAAATCACACTCCTCTTTTGGAAGTTTGACAAAATCTGTATTGCCTACATACCATCTGTAAATATCGCTCGAATCTATAAAAAAGTAGGCTCCAACTGCTAAAACCGCTATAATTTCAAGTAAGAGGATTTTATAAAATTTTTTTGTTTTCATTGTGTAATTGTATCATAATTGAATGGTAAACAGAGAGTAAAATCAATTTTTTACACCGCACATTACACCATAGCATTTTCCTGTGTTAAAATCATACAGCGTTGAGTGTCCTAAGTTGCCTTTTGAACATTATCAAACATAGCATAAATGATTTTGTCTGTAAAATCATAATTTTTATTTTCTATTTTAAAATCTCCTTTTATATACAGACTGGCCTGACAGGAGTTTGTTAGTTTGAATTTGTCATTTTCTATATTTTTTATCTCTGTTTTTGTCCGTTTGAAGTTATGAAGCTTTATACTGTCCAATCTGTAGGAAGCATTTGCATTTTTGAATGTGTTGTATTTTTCAAACAGTTTTTGAAAAAAAGGTTTTATATTTGTTTTTATAAGGAGTTCTCTGGTGATTTTGTCCTCACATAACCTTCTGATAAAGATTTTTTCATTCATTTTTTCAATAGGTATGTTTTTTACAGCAGGTTCTATCATTATAATCCTGTCCAGTCCAACTTTACAGCCTTTGAAAAATTTACATGTGGGTTGTAGATATAAGAAGTATGGCTCTTCATTTTCATCATTGACTATAGCTTTGATGTTAAAGAGATTTTTTTTACTGTCATAGGGTTTCTACACAAGAGTGTCAAGTTTGTATTTGCTTAAATATTTATATTGCAGTACTTTGTTGACCAACTCTTTTGCCGAGTTATGATTAAGTGAAGATATTGTAAAGTTAAAAGGCCATATATAAAGAGGAAAAGATATAGATACAAGCAGAGTCAGATATATAACATTTGCTAAAGTTCCTTCTTTCTTCAGTTTTTTAAATATATATTTTTTAAGTGTAATACCAATGGCTATTATAAATGAACCTATCATAGTTGATGTTATTGTAAACAAAGAGAAGCCTTATATGTAAATTTCCCCTATTTTAACATATTTAGGATAATTCTGATATGAAAAAACTATGATTATGATGACAGCTTTTTCAAAGTTTTTCAAAGGTAGAATACGGTTATCAAGATATAAGGTTTTGTAAATAATGGCAACGATAATAGTTGATGGTAAAAAGCTTGAAGTAAGAGAAAATGCTACACTTATAGACGAGCTGTTGGACAACGGTATAAACATACCTCATTTTTGTTATCACAAGTCTTTGGGAAAAGACGGAAACTGTAGAATGTGTATGGTTGAGATTGAGGGGAAAAAGAGACCTCAAATAGCTTGTGATACACCTGTAAAAGATGGTATGGTGATAAAAACCAAAGGTGAAAATATAGACAGAGTAAAAAGACAGATATTGGAACTGGAGCTTATCAATCATCCTGTTGACTGTCCTGTTTGTGATCAGGCAGGAGAGTGTTCTCTTCAGAACTATTACATGGATGTCGGACTTTATGATAGCAGACTTGATACCCCTAAAAACAAAAAACAAAAGCATGTTGACTTGGGTTCTAATGTTATTTTGGATCAGGAGAGATGTGTTTTGTGTACCAGATGCGTAAGGTTTACACATAAAATTACGAAAACAAAAGAGTTGGGAGTTGTAAATCGCAACGATCATTCATATATATCTACTTTTCCCGGTAAAAAGCTTTCAAATCCATATGCTATGAATGTAGTTGATTTGTGTCCCGTAGGAGCCTTGACAAATAAAGACTTTAGATTTAAAAAAAGAGTATG
>CAYRRJ010000148.1:0-4583 GCA_964426645.1 uncultured Campylobacterales bacterium
CTATAACAACATAAAGCAAAAAGGCCAGGAAAAAATTTGCAAGAGGCCCTGCAAGAAGAATTATAATTCTTTGCCACGGTTTTTTTGTATTATAACTGTCTTCATCAAGGTTTATTTTGGTCGGATCGGTATCATCTTGACCTTTCATCTGAACATATCCTCCCAAAGGGATTGAACTCAGTGCATATTCGGTTCCTTTGTAAACTCTCGAGAAGACTTTTTTTCCAAAACCGATAGAAAATACTTCTACTTTGACACCAAAAAATCTGGCTGCCAGGAAGTGCCCTAATTCATGAAAAAATATTAAAAAGGAGAGGACTAAAAGAGATACAAACATACTCATTTTGAAACTTCTTTTATATATCCTGCAACATACTCATATCCAGAGTATAGAGTAATAGCTACACTAAGCCACAGCAGAGTGGAAGCATAAGGCCATTGCATCATTAGAAATCCTATTGCAAACATTTGGGTTACAGTTTTTACCTTACCCCACATTGAGGCTGAAACGTTCATTCCTTTTCCTGCTGCCGAAACTCTTAAACCTGTGATAAAAAATTCTCTGGTAAGAATAAGATATATAGCACAGGGATTGGCTCTTTGCAACATCATCAGACCCAAAAAAGCCGCCAGAACAAGCATTTTGTCCGCCAAAGGGTCTAAAATCGCTCCCAGTTCTGTTTTTTGGTTCCATTCTCTTGCAACAAAACCGTCAAAAAAATCAGTAACACTGGCTATTACAAATATTAACGCAGCGAAATAATTTAACCAGCTGTCATGGATATTGCCGAAAATAGAGTTGTCTCTGTCAACCAGAAAAAGAAACATTAAAGGAGCGAGAAGAACTCTTATAAGTGCTAGAATATTAGGTAAATTTAACATGATTGAAATGTAGTACCACCATCAACCAACAGAGTGTGTCCTGTTATCCAACTTGCTTTGTCACTACAAAGAAAAAGACAGGCACCTGCCATATCTGTGGGTTGTCCCATTCTGTTAAGAGGAGACAATCTTGCTGTTTTTTCTTTGACTTCTTCATAGTTTGTAAAAGCTCTCAGTGCATCTGTTTCTATGGGACCTCCACTGACAACATTTACTCTTATATTTTTTTCTCCCAATTCACTTGCTGCATATTTTACCATTGTTTCAACTGCCGCTTTTGCGGTTCCGTGTCCACTGTAGTGTTGTATATATTGTAAATTTCCTGTAGAAGATATGGATATGATACTGCCTCCTCCGACTTTTTCCATTCTTTTTGCAGCCTCCTGTGCACCCACTACAAAAGCATTGACAGTTGCTGTAAATATATTGTTTATGCCTCTAGGTTTCAGTTTCATAAACTTTGTATATCCTCCTACTACTGCACGACCAGATATAATAGCATTTGAAATAAAAAAATCAACTCTCTCAAAGTCTTCGTCAATTTTTTTAAATAGTTCTTTGTAAGTTTCCGGTTCAAGGATGTTTAACTGATATGCTTCTGCTTTTATATTATATGTTTTTTTTAATTCATCAGCTTGATTTTTTGCTAACTCTTCATTGGAATTATAAGTGAAAGCTATATTGGTGCCGTTTTTTGCAAACTCTTCGACAATAGCTTTTCCGATACCTCTAGTTCCTCCACTTATAACTAGAGTTTTGTTTTTATAAAAATTATCCATTTGTTAAAATCCCTTTATATCATATTTTTTTATCGTTTCTTCTATCTTTTTCATATTTTCAATGCTCGGTTTGGTCAATGGTAATCTATATTCCAGACTATCAATCAAACCTGCTATATACATTGCAGCTTTGATAGGTATAGGATTGCTTTCGCAAAAGAGTATTTTGTTTATTTCATACAGTTTGTCATTGATGGCTTTTGCTCCGTGAAAATCACCTTTTAGGGCCAAATGAGTTAATTCTGCTATCTGGTCAGGCATGATATTTGAGGTAACGGAGATAACACCACTTCCCCCATTTGACAATATAGGATAATTTATTGCATCATCTCCACTTATGACTGCCAAATCAGGTTCATGAGCCAGAAGGTCAACACATCTCTCGATAGAACCTGTTGCTTCTTTCACACCAAAAATATTTTCACAATCTTTAAACAGTCTGTATATGGTTTCAGGTTTTAAATCACAGGCCGTTCTGCCGGGAACATTATACAAAAGTACGGGAATATCTACAGAAGCTGCCAAAGCTTTGTAATGTTGGTACAGTCCTTCCTGCATTGGTTTGTTATAGTATGGTGTAACAGAAAGTATTCCGTGGGCTCCATGAGATTCTGCAAATTTCGCCAAACTTACAGCTTCATGTGTAGCGTTGCTTCCTGCTCCTGCCAAAACTTTAACATTGCTATTTTTTGTAGCATCCAATGCTATTTCTATACATCTTCTGTGTTCTTCATGACTTAGTGTGGCACTTTCTCCTGTAGTTCCGACAGGAACTACAACATCTATTCCATTGTTAATTTGTCTTTTTATAAGTTTCTCGTAACCGATTTCATCAAGTTTTCCGTTTTTAAACGGTGTAATCAGAGCTGTCATTGCTCCTTTTAGCATAGTTTTCATAATTATTCCTTTCTTAAAATAACAGTTGTTGAATTTTCAGTAATCAGATATTTTTTAGCTACTGATATTATATCCTCTTTTGTTAAAGAGTTTATCTTCTCTTCATACTCGATTAAAGGTTTTATACTTCCCTTGGCATAATAGCTGCCAAAAAGAGAAGCTAAACCTGAAGAACTTTCCATGGAAAAGATAAAATCTGCTTTTGTATTTGTTTTAACTCTCTGGACTTCTTCATCACTGATATTGCCGTTTTGTATTTTTTTGATAAGATTCAAAATCTCTTTTTCAACTTCTTCTGCTTTTACACCGGGATTGCAGACAGCCATAAAGAGAAAAACAGAAGGATCTTTTAATTCCATTGTATAAGCGTAAGTTTGATTAACCATCTTTTTTTCGTTTACTAAAAGTTTTTGCATTTTTGAGCTTTTCCCACTACTGAGAAGTTCACTGAGTGCAGATAAAGCTACCTGGTCAGGGTCGTCAAATGCAGGAACTCTGTAGGCTATAGCCAACATATCAACCTGTGTATCTTTTTTTATAATTACTCTTTTTGCTCCGTCTGGTTTTGGTTCAGTCTGATAAACTTTTGGTATGATTTTTACTCTGTTTTTTATATCTTTAAAATATTTCTCGGCATTTTTGAAAACAGTTTGGGGTTCTGTGTCTCCAACTACTATTAAAACTGCATTGCCAGGTTGATAGTAGGTTTTATGAAATTCTTTTATATCTTTTATCGTCCAGTTTTTTATATCATTTTTAAATCCTATGGGTGTCCAGTGATAAGGATGGTATGTAAAAACATTGTTAAAAAGTCTAAAGTATAGATATCCCATAGGAGAATTGTCTGTTCTCCATTTTCTCTCTTCAAGTACTACAGCCCTTTCAGGTTGAAACTCTTTATCTGTCAGTTTTAGATTCTTCATAAGTTCTGCAAAGAGTTCCATAGACTTTGGAAGATTTCTGGCTGAACTTTTAATAAAATAGTGTGTATAATCAAATCCTGTAGAAGCGTTATTAACCCCTCCGAAGCCTTTGACGATCTCATCAAACTCTCCAGCTTTAAGATTTTTTGTAGATTTAAAATTCATATGTTCCAGCATATGGGCAATACCGCTTTTACCCATGATTTCATTTCTGCTTCCAACTTTATAAAATATATCCGTAGTGATAACATCACTTCCTTTGTTTATAGGTATAACAACGACTTCAAGTCCGTTTTCCAGTGTTTTGGTATAGTATTTGGGCAATGAATTAGCCATTAAAACTCCTGTTATTAGTAATAGCATAGCTACTGTTTTAACTATCATCTATGCTCTCCCGTCACTTCCGATAGCTTCTTGTATATTTGCAAATCCGTCGTTTTGCATATACTCTATAAGTTTTGTGTTTATCTCTTTTAGTAAAGATGGTCCTTTAAATATAAAAGAGCTGTATATTTGTATAAGAGAAGCACCGGCTTTTATCCTTCTGTATGCTTCATCGGCACTGTCTATACCGCCTACAGATATAAGAATAGTTTTGCTGTAAAACTCTTTTGCCAATTCTTCAAACAGTTTAAAACTTTTTTCCTTCAAAACTTTTCCGCTAATACCGCCGAAATTTTGAGCATTTTTTAAAAGCGTATAATCTATGGTAGTGTTTGTAGCTATTATGCCGTCAGCACCACTTTCAATAGCTGTTTTACAAAGTTTCTTGGCATCTTCAACCTCCAAATCAGGAGCAATTTTCAAAAAGACAGGTTTATTACTTATGGCTTTTGCCATGGTAAATAACTCTTTTATGAATTGTTCATTTTGTAAATCTCTGAGTCCGGGAGTATTTGGAGAGGATATGTTTATTACCATATAGTCTGATATATCTTTGAATTTTTGAATAAGTTTTTTATAGTCTTCTATGGCATGTGTTTCATCTGTAACTTTGTTTTTACCTATATTTGCTCCCAATGGTATAGCAAAAGGATAAATTTTTTCTACTCTTTTTGCAATTTTAACCATGCCGTCATTGTTAAAACCCATAGCATTTTGA
>CAYRRJ010000149.1:0-4555 GCA_964426645.1 uncultured Campylobacterales bacterium
CGGGCGGTACTCTGTTTTCTAAAAGGTCTAGTAAAAACGCTTGGTCACCTTCACCCTTTTTAAGCAATTCAACAACTTCTGCTATCTGCTTTGCACTAAGCGGAAGTGGAGGAACTCCAAGTTTTTCTCTCTCTTTAACGTGTTCTTCATACTCTTTAAAAAAATCCATAGTATAAATACTCCTTTGTTAAAATTATAATCAAGATTGTATCAAAAAAAAGATTTAATTCCCAAATGTTAATCTAATTTCGTTTTTGATTTGATTTTGGAGGTGATAATTTATCGTGTAGAGATAGGCTTATATTGTTTAAAAAAAGTGCTCCATAGTCCGTCAAACGATTTATGTCTTCGTAGCTACTACACAAATCTTTATCAAACTCTACAGCCTCTTTCAATATCCTTAATATTCTTGTAGCTTCTCTCGGATTTACATGACTTGGAGCTTCTGAAGCAAATGTAAAATGGCGATAAATTCTCTCTACCAACTTTTTATTTCTAATCTCCACTATCACTGACTCCAAAGGAGCTTTAAAAAACATAACGCCTTTTTTTATATTTATAGAAGTATATGCAGTATCTAATCCGTAAATTTTTCTGGAGTGGGAATCGAAAAAGTAGAGACTTTTGCTGTAATTCTCATCAAAAGTATCAATCATAAGAGATAAAATCTGCAACTTTTGATTTTTTGTATAAAAATTGCCTATATCAGAAAAACAAAATGTCAAAAGAGACTTGATACTGTACCACTCTATAGTATCAAAAGAGTAATCAAGCATCTTTTTGGTTCTTAGTTTTTTAAACTTCTCAATTTCACTAGAGTTCATACTTCTATATACTCTAGGAACCGTCGTATCTCTATACATTGGTCCGGGAAATTGAGGATGGATAACAAATCTCTCTTTATCCTCTTGTTCTAATATATATTTTAACCCTCCCAAATACCCCTCGTCTATAATTCTTACTTCCTCTTCGGGAATTTTTGAGAGCAGATACTCAAATTCCTCTTTTTGGCAATCATCATCCCAAATTCTCTTTGGATATCTGAAAAATTTCGAAATCTCCTCTTTTACATCATTTGAAATCTCTTTATCCACAAGCCTGTCTATCCATGCACTAAGAGTTCTTCTGTCTTTTTTTATAATATGTGCAAACTTTGAGATACTAAGATGAGATCTTTTATATATTTCTATAACTTTTTCCAAACTATTCATAACACAATTGTACACTTTTTGTACATTTTTTTCAATATTGTACAAAAAAACTCAAAACAGACAAAAATTTATACAAAATAAAAATTTAATTCTCATGTATAATAAAAAATAAGAATTTCTAATAACACAGGAGAGATTATGAGCAAAATTTACGAAAAAGTCTATAAAGAATCGATTGAAAATCCGGAAAAATTTTGGGCCAAAGCAGCTACAAAAGTACACTGGTATCATCAATGGGACAAAGTTTTGGATATTGTTGATAACCATTATAGATGGTTTGTAGGAGGGTGTATGAATAGTTGCTACAATGCGCTTGATTTACATATACATCACGGCAGAGCAGACCAACCCGCACTCATATACGACTCTCCTGTTACAGATACCAAAAAAACTTACACTTACAGAGAATTAAGAGACAGAGTGGCAAAAGTTGCTGGTATGCTGACAAATAAAGGCGTTTATAAAGGCGATAGGGTGGTTATCTATATGCCGATGATTCCTGAAGCTGTTATAGCGATGCTTGCATGTGCTAGAATCGGAGCCATACACTCGGTAGTCTTTGGAGGCTTTGCCGCACATGAACTGGCAACCAGAATCGAAGATGCGAAACCAAAAGTGATTATGAGTGCAAGTTGCGGTATAGAAGTAAGCAAAATCATCAAATACAAACCTCTCTTAGATGAAGCTATAAAACAATCAAGCCACAAACCAAACACCTGTTTTATCTTCCAAAGACCGCAAGAGAGAGCCACTATGCTTCCTTGGAGAGATATCGACTGGGCAGAAGAAGAGGAAAAGACTCATCCTGTTGATTGTGTTCCCGTTGATGCGATAGATCCGCTTTATATACTATATACCTCGGGAACTACGGGCAAACCAAAAGGTGTCATAAGAAGCAACGGCGGACACTCGGTTGCAATGAAGTGGTCTATGGATAATATCTACAATGCAAAACCGGGAGATGTCTTTTGGGCGGCAAGCGATGTTGGCTGGGTTGTAGGTCACTCATATATAGTCTATGGTCCTTTAATGAACGGATGCACGACAATAGTTTATGAGGGCAAACCGGTAAGGACTCCAAATCCGGGAGCTTTTTGGAGAGTGTGTGAAGAATACAAAGTAAATGTCCTCTTTGCCGCCCCAACAGCATTTAGAGCAATCAAAAAAGAGGACCCAAAAGGAGAATATGCCAAAAAGTATGACCTCTCGAGCCTAAAGCACATATTCGTAGCCGGAGAGAGATGCGATTCGGACACTCTTAACTGGACTAAAGAGGTAACAGGCAAGGAGGTCATAGATCACTGGTGGCAAACCGAAACAGGCTGGGCGATTGCGGCAAATCCTATGGGTCTTGATCCTATGCCTATAAAACCGGGGAGCCCTACAAAACCTATGCCGGGATATAACTTAAAAGTTCTTGATGAGAAGGGAAACGAATGCAAAAAAGGCAAACTCGGAAATCTAGTCATAAAACTCCCTCTTCCTCCGTCTTGCCTTATGGGGATATGGAATGACGACGAGAGGTATCAACGCTCATACTTAAGTTACTATCCCGGCTACTATCTAACCGGAGATTCCGGATATATAGACGAAGACGGATATGTATGGGTTATGGGAAGAATGGACGGAGTTATAAATGTAGCCGGACACAGACTCTCAACAGGAGAGATGGAAGAGGTAATCTCAAAACATCCCGATATCGCAGAGTGCGCAGTAATAGGCGTAGATGACGAGTTAAAAGGTGAAGTACCTATGGCGTTTGCCGTTTTAAAAGACGGTATAGAGAGAGATCCAAAAGCCATAGCCGAGGGAATTATACAATTAGTAAGAGATGAAATCGGAGCCGTAGCTTCATTAAAACTAGCTACTGTTGTCAAAAGACTTCCAAAAACAAGAAGTGGAAAGATACTAAGAGGAACTATGAGGAGTATGGCTGACGGCAAAGAGTGGAATATGCCTTCTACCATTGAGGATTCATCAGTTCTTCCTGAAATTGAAGAAGCATTAAAAAATCTAGGTTATCCAAAGAAAGGAAAAAAATGAGTATCAAAAGTGCGGGAAAAAGATTTAGAGAAACTTTAAAAGAGAACAAACCTTTACAGATAATAGGAGTTATAAACGCTTACAGCGCCATACAAGCTGAAAAAACGGGAGCCAAAGCGTTGTATCTATCAGGTGCGGGAGTAGCAAATGCGAGTTATGGACTGCCTGACCTTGGTATGACGGGACTTGAAGATGTATGTATAGATATAAGAAGAGTAACCGGAGCTAGTGATTTGCCACTTTTGGTAGATGCCGATACGGGCTGGGGAGGAGCTTTTAATATAGCAAGAGCGGTTAAAGAGATGACAAGAGCCGGAGCAGCGGGATTTCATATAGAAGACCAAGTAGCCCAAAAGAGATGCGGACACAGACCCAATAAAGAGCTAGTAAGCAAAGAGGAGATGTGTGACAGAATAAAAGCAGCAGTTGATGCGAGAATCGATGAAGATTTCGTAGTAATGGCTAGAACCGACTCTCACGCAAGCGAAGGACAAAAATCGGCACTTGAAAGAGCTCAAGCCTATGTAGATGCGGGGGCTGATATGATATTTGCCGAAGCTATACATACACTAGAAGAGTATGAGGAATTTACAAAAATTATTAAAGTTCCCGTTTTGGCAAATATAACGGAATTTGGAAAAACTCCTATGTTTACCCTTGAAGAGTTGGCAAGTGTGGGAATCTCTATGGTTTTATATCCTCTCTCAGGATTTAGAGCTATGAACAAAGCCGCTCTTGAAGTCTTTGAAGCGATTATTAAAGAAGGAACCCAAGAGAGCAAGCTAGATATTATGCAAACTAGAATGGAACTTTACGAGATGCTTGGGTATCACGAGTATGAGAAGAAATTGGACGAACTTTTTTGCAAGACAAAAGGATAAAAGATGAGCGAGAAAACTTTCAAACCTAAAAAATCGGTCGCACTCTCGGGTACGGCAGCCGGCAATACGGCTATTTGTACAGTGGGGAAGAGTGGAAATGATTTGCACTATCGAGGATATGACATTTTGGAATTTGCAAATATTGCCGAATTTGAAGAGATTGCATATCTGCTTATATATGAAAAACTCCCTACAAAGAAGGAGTTAAAAGAGTATAAAGAGAGATTAAAAACTCTAAGAGATTTACCAAAAGAGTTGAAAACCATCTTAGAACAACTTCCAAAATCAACTCATCCTATGGATGTATTAAGAACCGGATGCTCGGCATTGGGTACTTTTGAGCCCGAAAACAGCCCTCACTCGGTAAAAAATGCGAGAGAGATTATAGACAGGCTTATGGCGTCATTCGGCTCTATGCTT
>CAYRRJ010000150.1:0-4538 GCA_964426645.1 uncultured Campylobacterales bacterium
GGCATGGTGTATAGGAACTATAGCCAAGCATTTTAGCAGTGGAGTACAGTTTGGTCATGCAGGAGCCAGTGCAAATGCAGAAGCAGAAACAGCAGAAGCCAAAAACAGAGCAATGAGAGAAGCTGGTATCTATGTTCCTGATACTTTTAATGACTTGCCTGCAAAGATAAAAGAGGTATATACAAAGTTAAAAAATGACGGTACTATCATAGATATAGAAGAACCGGAAGTAAAACTTATACCAAAAGTGAGAAAAGCGAAGAATTTTATTTGTACTATCAGCGATGATAGAGGAGAAGAAGCAACTTATGCGGGATATCCTATAAGCTCAGTCGCAACTCCTGATACAGGCTTTGGTATAGGTGATGTTGTATCTTTACTTTGGTTTAAACAGAAATATCCGAAATGGGCTACTGATTTTATAGAAACAGTTATAAAAACTGTGGCTGACCATGGTCCTGCAGTAAGTGGTGCATTAAATGCAAAGGTAACGGCAAGAGCAGGTAAAAGTGTAGTTGAATCACTTGTAACAGGTCTTTTGACAATAGGACCTAGATTTGGTGGAGCTATTGACGGAGCTGCAAAATACTTTAAATATGCTGATGATAAAGGAATGAGTCCAAAAGAGTTTTTAGCTTATATGAAAGAACAGAGAATTCCTATTCCTGGAATCGGACACAGGATTAAGTCTGTCAGGAATCCTGATAAGAGAGTTGAGGGACTTAAAAAGTATGCAAATGAGTTTTTCCCAAAAACTTCACTTTTGAAATATGCCCTAGAGGTTGAAAAAATGACAACCAGCAAAAAAGACAATCTTATCTTGAATGTTGACGGAACCATTGGAATACTTATGGTTGATATGTGGAGAGCTTTGGGATATGATGAGGATGATATAAACAACCTTATTGAAGCAGGAGTTTTAAACTCTTTCTTTATTTTGGGTAGAACTATAGGATTTATAGGACATGTTCTTGATGAGAAGAGGCTTCAAATGCCTATGTACAGACATCCTTATGATGATATACTGTATGATGTGGAAAAAGCTGAAGAGATTTATATACAAGTGAAGTAGGCATAAGCCTACTTCACTATTTTGCTAATCTCTTTAAAAACTTCATTTTTTGAACTTTGGCAGAGTTCAAAAAGCAGTGATTCATAGGTGGTTACAATTGCACCGTTTTGAACAAGTCTTTGTAAAGCTATATCTTTGTCTTCTTTCTTTCTTGAGCTGACACAATCAGCTATAACTACCGGAATAAAGCCATTTTCAATCAAATCCAAAGCTGTTTGAAGTACACAAACATGAGTTTCTATACCAAACAGTATGACAAATCTTTTATCGGCTTCTTTTAAAGAGGATAAAACATTTTCATTTTGGCAGCAGCTGAAAGTGAATTTTTCATTTGCCTGTTCTTTGGCTAGAAGCTCTTTTATTTGAGGCAGAGTATGTCCCAACCCTTTTGGATACTGCTCATTAAGTATAAACCTGATTTTTAAAAGCTTTAACCCTTTGATTAGTTTTATGGTATGTTTCAAAAAGAGATCTTTTTCAAACATATGCGGAAAAAGTTTTTCCTGTATATCCACTATCATACAGATTGTATCTTGTCGAAAAATTTTCATTATAGTACTCCTTGGGAGTTTATTATACATAAAATGTTATAATTTTGTAATATATTGTTAGTGTAAAAGGAGAGTATAAATTATGAAAAAAAAGACTAAAATTTTAGCGACCATCGGTCCTGCAAGTGATAGTGTAGAAGTTTTGGAAGGGATGATAAGAGCGGGTGTAAATGTTTTCAGACTAAATTTTAGTCACGGTACGCACGAATATCACTCTTCTATACTTGAAAATATCAAAATTGCTGAGAAAAACACAGGTAGCAAGGTAGGTGTGTTGCAAGATATTTGTGGACCAAAGATAAGGGTCGGACATTTGAGTGAAGATTTTGAGTTGAAGCCAAAAGACAGATTGATTTTTGTAAAAAAGGTTATAAAGGGTGAAAGACTGGATGAGCATGTATATAAATTGAGTATAAATCAGCCAGAGATTCTGAAAATGTTAAAAGTAGGGGAGTATATATATCTTTATGACGGGAATATAAAGGCAAAAGTTATAGAGATAGGAGATGAGGTTGTAACAGAGGTGGAAAACTCCGGAAAACTTTCATCAAACAAAGGAGTAAATTTTCCAAATACCGTAATAAATATAGATGTTATTACTAAAAAAGATGAAGAAGATTTAAAATGGGGGGCAGATAAAGGGGTTGATTTTGTAGCAGTATCTTTTGTACAGAATGCAAACGATATCTTACATGTAAGGGAGCTTCTAAAAAGATTTAATTCGAGAGCCCAGATAATTGCCAAGATAGAAAAATTTGATGCTGTTGAAAATATAAAAGAGATACTAAAAGTCAGTGACGGCTTGATGGTAGCAAGAGGTGATTTGGGAATAGAAGTACCATATTATAAGGTTCCAAGTATTCAAAAGAGAATTATAAGAATGGCAAATGCAGCTTCAAAGCCTGTTATAACAGCTACTCAGATGCTTCTCTCCATGGCAGAAAAGCAGATGGCTACTAGGGCGGAAATTAGTGATGTTGCAAATGCTGTACTGGATGGTACTGATGCTGTGATGCTAAGTGAAGAGAGTGCGATCGGAAAAGACCCTGTTAATGTTGTAGAGGTAATGGCCAATACTATTAAAGAAACAGAGAGTGTCTATCCTTATAACAAATTTGACAGATACAAGTTTTTGGATGAAACAGATATAATATCTTCTTCAACTGCAAAACTGGCTGAGAATTTGAATGTTGAAGCTATCATCTCTTTGACAAGTTCGGGAAAATCGGCTAAAAAACTGGCAAGATACAGAATAAAAAGCCCTATTTTTGCAGTTACTCATGATGAAAGAGTGGCCAAATCACTGACTCTTGTATGGGGTGTTGAACCTATTATGAGTGTAGAGATGAAAAATCTAAATATTATGTTGGCTGATATTCTGGTAAAAGCTATAGAAAATAAAATAATAAATCCTGAAAAAACATATATAGCAACAGCAGGATTCCCTACAGGAGTGGAAGGAAGTACAAACTTTATAAGGATACTTAAAAAAGAACAGATTCAGTATTATACTGATTTTGCCCTTTAGGAGATTTTGAATGAAGTTTATATTTTTTCTGGTTGTAGTTTTTCTTTTTTACATGCTTACAAGAAATTATAAAAGTGACGGCTATAATATAAATTTGAACAAAAAAGAGAGATTTAACGGTGATTTGAGAAAACATGAAGTAGGTTTGCTTGTGGCTTTGATGGCAAAAGTTGCCAAAGCTGACGGAAGAGTCAGTGAACTTGAGGCTGAACTTTTGGGCAATACTTTTACTCAGCTTTCATCTGTTTTTCAAAATCAGGTTGATGTAAGAGAAAAATTAAAAAATATATACAAATCAGAGCTTACCACATTTGAAAATACTCTGGAGTTGGCAAGAGAGTATTACAAGCTGACAAAAAGAGACTATCAAAAAAGATTAAAGACTTTGGAGTATCTTTTAAATATAGCTTTTATAGATAATGAATTTACAGACGAAGAGTATATGATATGCGAAGATATTGCACAGGCTTTAGAGATAAAAAGAGCGGATTTTGATGCAATGGTCGCAAAATTTAGAGCATTTTATGCAAATGAGTACAATAAACAGGTGGATACTCTGGAAAATGCTTATAAGATTCTAGGTGCATCCAAAGAGGATGATATGGCTACGATAAAATCCAAATACAAAAAACTAGTAAGAGAGAATCATCCCGACCTATTGATGGGCAAAGGTGCTTCTAAATCCATAATAGAAGAGGCTACAAAAAAACTTCAAGAGATAAATGAAGCGTATGAAATCATAAAAAAGAGTAGAAGTTGAAACTTATAATTTTATTTCTTTTTCCTCTAATTTTGTTTGCATTGGATGTTTATAACGGTGAAGTTGCTCTTTTGGAGATTAAAAATCCTCAAAAAGTAAAATCAGTAAGGTTTGAAAAAAGAGAGATTCCCATCATCAAGAAAGGAGCGAAGAGTTTTGTTTTGGTACCGGTTGAGTATAAAAGTAAAAAAAGTGTTTTAAGTGTAGAGATTTGTTACACCGGAGAAAAAAAAGAGAAGATAGTTTTACATGTAAAAAAGAAGAGTTACAAAGAAGAGTTACTTAGCGTAAATCCTAAAAAGATATCTCCACCCAAAGATGTGTTAGACAGAATATATAAAGAATACAAAGAGGCAAAGAAAATTTATGCGACCATAACCCCTAAAATCTACTGGAGAGGGGATTTTGAAATCCCGCTTGACTCAAAGATTACTTCCGAATTTGGAAATGCAAGGATTTTTAACGGCAGTTTGAAGAGTTTTCACTCGGGAGTTGATTTTAGAGCCAAAACAGGCACACCAATCAAAGTTGCAAATGATGGCGTAGTGGTGATTGCCAAGGATAGATACTATGCCGGAGGCTCTGTTGTGATTGACCATGGTGGCGGATTGTATAGTTGCTACTACC
>CAYRRJ010000151.1:0-4500 GCA_964426645.1 uncultured Campylobacterales bacterium
GTTTACCTATAAGAAAAAGAAGATATTTGTCAATATTTTTACTTACAAGAAAGTTGTTTTTTTCCAAATATGATATAATTTGATTTATAGAGCCCTTTGGGATATAAACCACTTTACTTGACTTTATAGGCTCTGCCAAATAAAAAACAAGAGAAAACATGATAATAAATGCAACTTCACATATCATTAGAAAAATCTGGATACTTTTTTTATTTATCATACTTGCTCTCATAGCTTTTGTTTTAATTTTAATGCATGGGATTGATCTTGAAACTATATCTTTCCCAAAAATAAAAATTGACAGATTATATATAAAATTAGATAAAAAACTAATTGTAAATGCAAACAATATAGTTATTGCAAAAAATACAAAATCAAGTTCATCTCTAAAGGAGATATACAAGACTGCAAAATATATAAAATATCTGAACTCCATCTTCAAATCAATTTCACTAAAAAATGTAAAATATAATGATGAAACTGTAAATCTACTCTACAAAGATGATATCTTTTATCTGGATAACAGATATCTGACTCTGGATACAAAAGTAAAATTTGAAAAAAACCAAATAATACTGGATTTAAAACAACTGATACTTAAAGATGAAAATCTGGAACTAAAAGGCAAACTGCTTCTTGATTTGAAAAACAAATCATATCTCTACAGAGGCAGATATACCTTCTTAAATCTGGACGGAAATATAGAAATCAAAATGGAAGACAACAAAATCTTTTACAGACTTGAGAGTGAAAAGTTTGCTACACTGGAACCTGTAATGAAATATCTGAAGAAAAAAGTTTTTATAGAACCTCTGGCAAGAGCATGGATATATAAAAAAATAGTAGCCAAAGAATACAAACTTAACAATTTGGAAGGAATGTATGATCTGAAAAACGGTGATTTTTTTCCAAAAGCGATCAAAGGCAGTGCTAGAGTAAAAGATGCAATTATAACTTTTCATCCCAAGGTAACACCTGCTCATGCCGATATGATAGATATAGAACTGAAAAACAATACTCTTGTATTTAAACTCACAAATCCTACATATGAAAAACAGTCTGTAAAAATTTTGGATATCCACATATACAATCTACTGACAACAAAAAACGGTATAGTAGTCAACCTCTCCTCAACTTCCCTTCTGAACAAATATATTCACAATATACTGAAATCATTTAACATCAATCTTCCTATTACACAATACAGCGGAAAGAACAGCTCTATACTTAAAATGGATATCAAGTTTAAACCGTTTGATATAAATGCACAAGGGAAATTTATAATTAGAAATTCCAAATTCAGACTTGACAGAATCACTCTTTTTACAAAATATGCCGATATCAGACTTGATAATGACAAAGTATATATAAACAAAACAAATCTACAATACAAGCATCTGTTTGATTTGGAAACCAACGGTATATTTAATCTTAAAAACAGAACCTACAAAGGAACTGTAAATATAAACTATATCAACATAAAACTAAAAAATCAAAATATACTAAATATAAAAAATCTTAAAAACCAGAAAATCAAAATTCTCTTTTTGAAAAACAAAACCACTATAGAATTACCAAATTTACATACAAAGCTGATTTTTGACTCAAAAGGAAACTACTTTTTGATGGAAGATATAGGTATATTTAAGAATTTTTCTGATTTTATAAAAAAATATAATCTTAAAAACGGCAGCTTAAATATCTTTACCAAAGATTTTGAAAACTATAAGGCAGATTTAAACCTTGAACATATAAAAACTCCCCTTATAAAAGACTCAAAAAGAGTTGATTCTCTGAAACTCAAAATCAAAAGTACTCCAAAAAAGATAGAAGCATATTCAAAAGACAATAATCTTTACATAAAAATAGCCGACAAAGTAACAGTCTTGATAAAAAACCATGACATACTGTTGGACACAAACAGTTCTGATATCGATACAAACACATCTTTGGAGATAAACGGAGACAACAGCTCCATAATATTCAAAGATTTAAACACAACACTTCTGAGCAGTCATTTTACTACAAATATAGAAAAAGGAAATATCGATTTTATAAGTATATACAAAAACTCTTCACTGGCATATGAAAAAAAAGAAGAGAGCTTTTTTCTGAAAATTTCAAAAGCAGATGACACTTTTATAAACACTCTTCTAAAATCAAAAATATTCGACAACGGCTCTTTTGAAATATCTGCAGAAGGAATCGACAAAAATGATTTCACAGGTAGTTTCTTCATAAAAAACTCCACTGCAAAAGATTTTGCCCTGTTTAATAATATCATAGCAGCCATCAACACCATACCTTCACTTGTGCTTTTCAAAGACCCAAGATTTAATGAAAACGGATATATCATAAAAAAAGGTACTATATCCTTTCAAAGGAAAAATGATATTTTATACCTGTCAAAAATAAAACTTCACGGATTCAGCGCTGATATAAGCGGCAGCGGATACCTTGACCTTAATTCTGACAGACTGCAACTCTATCTGGAAATCACCACTTTGAAAGATGTAAGCAAACTTATAAAAAATATCCCTCTCGTGGGATATATCATTCTTGGAAAAAACGGTAAAATTTCAACAAGAGTAGATATAGAGGGAAACTTGAAAAATCCCAAAGTAAAAACACATATATTAAAAGATTCTATTTTATCACCGTTTAATATACTAAAAAGGGTTATAGAATCACCTTTTAAACTTTTTAACTGATGGATTTTTTTGAATTAGCTTTGGCTAGTTCTTCAAAAATCCGCCTTGCATTATAAACTTTCTTGTTTTGCTATGTATTCCATATGGTGCGTAACATCAGTTATTAACTGACAACTATGAATCAAACAGAGAAATAATATCTTTGGGAGAATCTGTTTTTATACCCTCATAATCAAACTCACAATATCCCCATTTCGCATATATAAACTCTACACCTGCATTTTTGGCACTAAGCATATCTTTTGTGCTGTCTCCAACAAAAACAGTTTTTTCTTTTACATGTAAACCTTTTTTGAGAATCATATTTATCATCTCTGCATCAGGCTTTGGTTTTTTAACACAGTTGGCACCTACAACCATATCAAAAAAATCGGCTATTCCCAAAGATTCAAGCATATTAATTGCAAAATAATCATACGCATTGGTTGCAACATACATTTTGCTCTTTTTTGACAAAAAATCAAGTAATTCCTCTATCCCGTCATAAAGTTTTATATATTTGGGGGCATTTTCAAGATAATGTTTTTTAAACATCTCTCTGTGCTCTTTTTTATATTCTGGAGTTTCATAAAAAATCATAGGCAGATTTTCGTCTGGTTTGTTTATGTGATATTCCAAAAACTCCTTGGCAACCGGTTTTAATCCTATATTTTTTCTCACAAAATTGATACTTTTACACATAGCTTCGCTTGAATCTACAATAGTACCGTCCATATCAAATATAAAAGACTCTGTTTCCTTAAAATTCTTTATCACCTAAAACCACCTCTAAAATCTGTCTGGAAATATCTATATCTATAATTTCATTCCATGAATTTATTCTGTAAGGCAATTCGTTATCAACAAGCTCATCTATATCTTTGTTAAAATATTCACCGTTTTGGATTTCATCTATCATACTTTCGTAAAAAAGGTTTTTGTTTAGAAGCTGTTTGTCTGATTTCAGATACTCAAAAAGAGCATACTCTATGGCTTTTTTTCTAAGGAGAGGAAAAATATACTCAAAATCATCACTTTCATTTTCCAACAGGGGTATATCTTTCAAAAAATCAAAAAGATAGTCGGTATCTATCTGTATTCCCATGTCTTCAAGTCTTTCTATGACATCATCTCTGTCAAAACCACTTGTTTGTACAAAATACAAAATACTCATTTGAAACACTGTTTCAAAATAAGCAACTATCTCTACAAGATTTTCTTTTTCAAAAATCAATTGCAGAAAAGATTCTCTATTTTTCAAGTTTCAAACCCAAGATTATAAGATCTTTTTCCTGTCCGTGAATAGATGCAAACTCAGGAAATCTTCCCCACTCTTTAAAGTCAAATTTTTTAAAAAGTTTAAGACTGGCTATATTGTCTGCAAATATAAGAGCCAACAGATTTTTTATACCATAATCTCTGGCTTTTACCAAAGCTTCTTTTAAAAATCTCTGTCCAAGCTTCTGTCCTCTGAAATTTCTGTCTATATATATGTTTATTCTGGCACTGTTAAGATATGCCAAAGCAGGATAAAACGGTTGAAAACTGAGCCATGCTATAATCTTTCCTCTGTACTCTTTTACCAAAATAGGTCTGTTTTGTTTATCATGAGACATAAACCAGTCAACTTTGCTTTCTATATTAACCTTATCACTGTCTGCTGTAGATATACCATCACTGATGGCATCATTATAAATATTTACAATTTGAGGTAAATCTTCTATATTTGCTACTCTAAACTGTCCTATCATTGAAAACCCTTACATGTAAAGATATTTGGGCATCTCTAAAAACCTACATATCTCATAGC
>CAYRRJ010000152.1:0-4489 GCA_964426645.1 uncultured Campylobacterales bacterium
AAGCATTTTATAATTAACCCTCTTTTCTAAAATAATTTCATGCTTTTTGATATACCGGCCTTTTAATTTATGTAAAAATTTCAAAAATTTTATCAAACCCAACAAACCTGTAGCTGTCAAATTCAGGATGTTTTGTATTTAAATCAATTTTTGCATTGTTTTTTAACTTTACCAAAAAATATTTCTGACTCTGCCCGTCAAACGGATACATCTTTTTTGCAATCTTCCCCGGAAAATCATACTTCAGCCAGTGAGGATACTCATACAGTATCTCTACTTCATCAGTACCGATTTCCTCTTTGAGTTCTCTTAAAAGTGCCTCTTTTGGAGTTTCTCCATCATCAATTCCCCCTTGTGGAAACTGCCAAACATCTTTCAAATCATTTCGACTGGCAATAAAAAACTCACAAACCAACGGATATCTACTGGAGACTATAACAGCTGCAACATTTGGTCTATATCGTTTTTCATCACTCATCAATTAACTTTCTTCTAATTTTTGATATCATTCTAACAAAAAAGTGATTAAAGATTTATTTATGCTTCTATATTTACATATCCCGTTTTGTGACAGCAAATGTCACTATTGTGCCTTCAACTCTTATGTTGACAAGTTCGATTTGAAAAAAGATTATATGAATGCCGTTGTCAAACAACTCAAAACTGATTTATCAAAATACGATATAACTACCGACAGCATAGAGTCTGTTTTTATAGGAGGGGGTACACCATCTACAGTTGAACCGATACTGTATGAAAAATTCTTTCAAACAGTTTCACCTTATCTGAAAAAAGATATTGAAATAACTACAGAGGCCAACCCCAACTCCTCAACAAAGGAGTGGCTGGAGGGTATGAAAAATCTCGGAGTAAACAGGATAAGCTTCGGAGTCCAGAGTTTTGATGAAGACAAACTAAAATTTTTGGGTAGAAACCACTCTAAAAAAAGTGCTCTAAACAGTATAGAAAATGCTTATGATTCAGGCTTTGAAAATATCTCGTTGGATTTAATATACAATACTGCACTAGATTCAAAAGAGTTAATAAAAAATGACCTAGATATAACCTCTTCCTTACCTATCAATCATATTAGTGCTTACAGTTTGACAATAGAAGAGAATACTCCATTTTTCAAAACACCAGAGGTAGCAAAAGATAGTATAAATTTGAGCAAATTTCTATTTGAGAACATTAAAAATATAGGATTTCCTCAGTATGAGATTTCAAACTTTGGAATATATAAAAGCATACATAATCTAGGATATTGGCAACATAAAGACTACATAGGTATAGGAGCAGGAGCAGTTGGATTTCTAAAAAGAAAAAGATTTTATCCTCATAAAAGTGTAAAAGAGTATATAAAAAATCCAACATACCACAAAACAGAAGATATATCAAAAGAGGATTTACATATAGAAAAAATTTTTCTAGGTTTAAGAAGTATAGTTGGAATAAAATTAGACGAGTTCAATAAAGATGAGAGAGGAAGAGTTGATATATTGATAAAAGAGAAAAAGCTTACATGTAAAGAAGATAGAGTCTATAATACTAATTATCTTCTAAGTGATGAATTAACTCTATTTATAGTTTAATTTCAGATACTGTCTTCTCTATGGACAAAACTATCTCTTTTAATTTTTTTAAAGTATCTCTACTATCTTGTATAGAGTTGTAAATCTCCTTCACTTTTGGAAGAATATTGGCTGATTCATCCTTGATAGTTTCAGAATTTTTTATATCATCTTTACTTGATTCATAGTTTTCTTTGGTGGCACTGGAAGCTGTTTCTATATCTGTTCTCATCTCATTTGAAAGCTCAACAAGTTTTGTCGCTTCTTTTGCATTGGTTTCAACCTGTTCACTTGCATTGGATATATTTTGTACAATCAAACTGACACTTGTATTTATCTCATTTAGGCTCTTTTGTGTATTTTCCGCAAGTTTTCTTACTTCATCCGCAACTACAGCAAAACCACGACCGTGTTCTCCCGCACGAGCTGCTTCAATAGCAGCATTAAGAGCCAGTAAATTTGTCTGGTCAGCTATATCAGAGATAATTTCCAGTATATTTTTTATCTGTTCCGCATCCTGACTCAAAGATTTCAGACTTTCACTGAGGGTAACTTCACTCTCTTGAGCCTGCTCTATCTGATTATTGAGTTTTGTCATATTTTGTACCGTTTTAGTCAGTTTTTCATTTGTATCTAGTAGGGATTTGACACTCAGTTTTGAAAATTCCAGGTTTGACTCTGATTCATCTTCTATTACTTTGGCACTAGCGTTTAATTCTTCCGCTTTTGTTATGGCATTTTCAAAAATATGTTCTATATCATTTTCAAGCTTTTCAAGCTTTTGTGTTTGATACTCTATATCTTTTATAACTTTTTCTATATCCAATGTTTTTTGAAGTTTTTTCATAAAACCGTTTATCAACTCAACCATTTTTGCATATTCGCTTGGAAGGCTTGTTTCAAAAGACAATTCTCTGTCCAAACTCATATCCTCAAGCTTATTGATAATCTCTCTGGTTATTTTAACTCCGTTTTTGTTCTCATCATAATCATGTATAAAAATAACAACAGCCAAAATTGTCTGAATAATCTGAGATATAAGATTGTCAGTGAATAAAAAGGCATTTATCAACAGCAAAACTATACCTGTCCAATGAATAAGTCTCATCCTGAAAAAAAGCGAGTGTAGCATCATCTCTCCTTGTTATCTATCGATGACATTCTTCTATATAAATCAATTATCAGGTCCTTTAAAAGTTCATTTAAAGATTTTGCCACTCTGTAATCCTCAAAGCCCAATTTATCCGCAATCTCTTTATATTCTATACAAAGTTCAAACTCTGTCTCTGAATTGTCAACCAAAAATGCTATAGGATAGATTATCACTTTTTTACTTTTAATTGACTTTAATTTGTCTTCCAAATAAGGTTTTATCCACTCTTTGGGACCAACTCTTGACTGATAGGCAAGATGTGTACCTTTAAAAAACAATCCTTCTCTTAAAAGTTCTTTTCTTGCTCTAAAAACATTCTGTTTTATATGCTTCATATAAGGATCACCCTTATCTATAATATCCTGTGGCAATCCGTGAGCCGAAAAAATCAGCTCAAAGTCTTTGGCATTATCTCCTCCCAAAACTTCTTTTATCCTCTTTACAATCAATCTGTTATATATCTCATTATTATAAAATCTATCTATAATCTCTATTTTTTCAGGAGATATTCTTAAACTTCTGGCTGCTTTTAAAAAATCATCCAAAGAAGACTCTGTTGTTGTCCTTGAATAGTGTGGATATAAGGGAATCACATAAAATCTGTCATAATCTTTTATCTCTTTTAAAACATCTTTGGCAAAAGGAGGAGTATATCTCATAATATATGATACTTTTTTATCCAATGCTTTTGTCAACTCCTCGACCAAAGTCCTGGTATGCCCGACTATAGGTGACTTTCCACCCAAAGCTTTATAGTTGTTTACAGCCTCTTCAAGTCTGCTTTTAACAATCTTTGATGCTATAAATTTACGGATAAACCATGGTGCATTTATAATAGCTTTGTCATTGAACATATTTTTTAAAAAAAGTTCAACCTCTCCTAAATGGTTGGGTCCCCCCATGTTTAGTAATAATATGGCTTCTTTCATGTATGAATTATACCTATTTATCTTTTTTTGAGCAAATTTAAGATACAATCTCATCTCTAATACGCGAGGTGTAAAATGTTTGGAATGGGTTTTAGCGAAATACTATTGGTAGCAGTCATAGCAGTACTCTTTCTGGGACCGGAAAAGCTACCAGATGCCATGGTTCAGATTGCAAAATTTTTCAAAAGTTTTAAAAGCAGTATAAATGAAGCAAAATCAACACTCGAACAGGAAATAAAAATACAAGAGCTTAAAGAAGAAGCTGTAGAATACAAAAAAAAGCTTGATGAAACTGCACAGACAACAAAAGCTCATCTCAGTTTTGATGAACTTGAAGAGATAAAAAGCAGTACCAAAAATCTAAGTGAAACCCTGAAGGATATAAAAGATGATGTGGAAAAAACAAAAAACATCATAAAAGACCCTATGGGTACAAACAGAGTTTTTGATATGGATTCAAAAGATAAGGATGAAGATGTTTGAAGAGTTAAAACCACATTTGGCTGAGCTTAGAAAAAGACTTGGTATATCTATAGCCGTTATATTTGTCATGTTTTTTGTCTGCTTCTCTTTTTGGGAGCCTATTTTAAACTGGATGATAACTCCTCTTAACGGAGTACTGCCTGAAAACTCACATGTAATATTTACAAAAGTGCAAGAGCCGTTTTTTACAGCTATAAAAGTAGCTTTTTTTACCGGATTGATGTTATCTCTGCCGGTTGTATTTTGGCAATTTTGGCTCTTTGTGGCCCCGGGTCTATATGAAGAAGAGAAAAGACTTGTACTTCCGTTTGTATTTTTTGCAGATCGGAAGAGCGTCGTGTAGGGAAAGAGTG